>JAKFUN010000112.1 GCA_021732675.1 Phycisphaerales bacterium | reverse complement strand
CTCGGGGAGCACTTCGGGGGAGAAGCCGGGGGGGGCGCCCTCGCCAGCCTTTGGCCCGGGCACGCGCAGCAGCGCGGCGGGGTCGGCGTTGTCGAGGAACCCGGCCTTGAGCCAGCTTTCGTTGCTGGTGTTTTCGAGCAGGCGACGCACCAGGTAGGCCATGCCCGGGATCATCTCTCCCACCGGCACGTATTCGCGCATCCGCAGACCCATCTCGGCGGCGGCGTACTTGAGCTGGTCCGCCATGCCGTGGAGCATCTGGAGTTCGATGGCGTTCCAGGGCAGGCCCCGCTGCTCGCAGGCCGCCAGCACGCTAGCGATGGAGCGCACGTTGTGCGAACCCAGGGCGAGCTTCACGCCCGGCTCGCCCGCTTTGCGGGGCGTGGCGTCGAGGAAAATCTTGGCCATCTGCTCGTAGCAGGCGTCGGTTTGCCACTTCACGGGCCAGACGGGGCAGGGCCAGCCGTGGAGCTCGCTTTTGATGGTCTCGGCGTCCCAGTAGGCACCCTTTACGAGGCGCACGGTGACGGTTTTGCCTTTGGCTTTGGCCCATTCGCAGACGCGCCGGGCGTCTTCGGGCCCGCTCTTGAGGTAGGCCTGCATGGCGAGCCCGGCGTGGAAGTCGACGGCTTCGACACAGCGCTGAAAGAGCTCGATGGTGAGGTCTTTGAAGGCGAAGTGCTCCATGTCGAAGTTGACGAAGACGCCGCGATCGCGGGCGGTTTCGAGGATCGGCACGATGCGCTTCATGAGGTCGCGGATGGCCCCCTCGGTGTCGATAGGGTCGCACCGCGCTGAAAGGGCCGAGATCTTGATTGACACGTTGGTGCGGGGGACCGGGCCCAGGTGGTCGGTCTCGAGGCGGGGTTCGCCCTTCCAGGCCTGCACCGCGCCCGGGAGGTTGCGCACCAGGTCAAGGTACTTGGCCTGGTACATGTCGGCCTCTTCGTCACTCACACAGGTCTCGCCGAGAAGGTCCACGCTGAAGGCGATGCCGTCGTCCCACATGGCTTTGAGCCCGGGCAGAGCGCTGGAGGCGTCGGTGCCGGCAATGAACTTGCTCGCCATGCTGGTGATCTGCGAGGAGATGGTCTTGACCGCGAGCCCCTTCGCGAGGCCGCCCGCTTTGAGCCCGGCGGCGATGACCGGGGGCACGCTCACGCCGGGCTGACCCAGATAGTCCTTCAAGTGGTCGTAGACATCGTCGGTGGTCTTGAGCATCGGGAAGGCATCGACAAAGCGAAACATCTGGACCTTGAAGTTGGGGTCCTTCATGGACCATTCCATGAGGGCGTCGCTGTAGAACTTGGCGGAGAGCAGGCCGGTCTTGTGACCCCGGGCCCGGGCGAGCATGTCGGTGCCGATGTCGAGGATTCTGGTCTCGGCGGCCCCGGTCGAAACCGGCGTCGGAGCGGGCACGGAGGGAGCGATCTTTGACTTGCGAGAGAACAGGGCCATGTGAGTCCCCAAGTTGGCGGGCGAGCGGAACGAGCAAAACTGTAGATGCCACCCGTGGGGCGAGATTCACCCACCGAGAGCCTGGCACGCCCGGGATGAGGACGTGCGCTGCATCTGCCTCGTGCCTCATGCCTGGTCCCTGGCGCCTTCCTCCTACCCTGTGACCTCACATGACCTCCCCCACTGCCATCACGATCGGCACCTTCGACGGCGTTCACCTGGGGCACGCGGCACTCATCACGCGGGCCCGCGAACTGGCCGGCCAAGAGGGGCGGGTCGTGGCGATGGTCTTTGACCCGCACCCGCTCACGGCACTTCGCCCCGAAGCGGCCCCCGCCCGGCTTTCCACCTTCGAGCAGCGCGTCCGCTGGCTGACGAGCGCGGGGGCCGACGAAGTGATCCGGCTCGAACCCACGCCGGACCAGCTTGATCGCACCCCGCGCGAGTTTGCCGAGGAGTTTGTCGCACGCTTCGCGCCGACGTGGGTGGTGGAAGGGGCGGATTTTCGATTCGGGAAAGGGCGGCAAGGAGACGTGGCGCTGCTGGCGGGGCTGGGCAGGTCGCTGCGGTTTGGGGTCGAGATCGTGCCCGCCCACGAGGTGGCCCTGGGCGACCAACTCATCGCCCGGGCCAGCAGTTCCCTGTCGCGGTGGTTGATCATGAATGGCCGTGCGGGGGACGCGAGCATTGTGCTTGGTCGCCCGTACGAGCTGGTGGGCGAGGTGCGGCGCGGGGATCGGCGGGGACGGACCATCGGTTTCCCCACGGCCAACTTGCAGACCGACCAGCTCTTGCCCGGGGACGGAGTTTATGTGGCCCGGGCCACGCTGGCGGATGGTCGGAGCTTTCGGGCGGCGATGAATGTTGGCAGCCGCCCGACGTTTGCGGGGGTCGAGCGGCGGACTGAGGTGCATTTCCTGGATGTGGGGCGAGAGAGCAACGGGGCGATTGTGGGGCAGACGGAGTATGGGTGGACGATGCGGGTGGAGGTGTTGGGGTTCGTGCGCGATCAGGTGAAGTTCGCGTCGATCGCGGACTTGACGGGGCAGCTAGAGCGGGATGTGAT
>JAKFUN010000062.1 GCA_021732675.1 Phycisphaerales bacterium | reverse complement strand
CCGCACCCACCACCTCGACACCCCCAAACAGGCTCGACGAAACTTCCGTCGTCGTCGCGTACCACCGCGAGATCTGCTGCCCATACCCGCTTCCCGCACGCGTATCGCGCAGGATCCCCGCCGCCGGCGTCGTGATGCTCAGCGTCCGCGCCTCCTCCGTCTCGTCCAGGCGTAACGCAAAACCAAAGGCATTGACGTCCTGACTTTGGGCCAGAAACTCCGGATCAGTGCTAAGCCGCGAAGGATTGGCGATCTGGCTGAGGCTCACCCCGCCGCCACCATTCCAGTTGTTGATCGATCCCGCACCAGTGGTTGGCCCCTCGCCGATCCAGTTGGTCACGTCCGCCCGGCCGATCCGCAGCAACCCGGCCGCCGTCCCCGTCCCCAGGTGCCCGCGTAAAAAAGTCGAAGCCGGCGAAACAAGCGGCCTGAACACGGAAAGCCTCCCCCACACGCCCGGGTCCGGGTAGTTGCCAGCGTCATACGGCGGAAAATCCCTGTTCACGCGAACGCTCGGTTCCAGCGTCGGCTGGTCCCGGCTGTTGAGCAGCGCATCCGTCGCGTGCCAGTTCGACACCACCGGCTGAAAAATCAGTTGACTCAGCCCCGCCGCGCTCCCCGGGCCGACATAGCTGATCAACGTGCGAACATACACCGTGTCCGATGGCAGCGCATTCACGCTGCTCCCCCAGCTCGTGTTATCGGTCGACACCTGATACGTGAGCCGGGTGTTCACATCCTGCCCCGCCACCAAAGAGGTGCCGGCCATCGCCACCAGCAACCCGGCGAGCCGCCGCGGCCAGAAGCCGAAGCCTGAAGTCACGCCCGCACGGACCTTTGCCATGGCAATCCCCTGTTTTTGCCAGCCCCCGCTCTGAATGCTGACCCCTCACCAACCGCACGGGCCCCGGCCGGTCAATATAACTCAGAATCGCAAGAGTGCCACCGAAAGTTCCGCCTCAATGCACAATAATAACGCGCACACCACCCCGCGCAAGTCATATTGCTCCGCCAAGTGCACATGAAAAACCCCTCCCGGGCGAACCCGGGAGGGGTTGTGTGATCGGCAACCTAACTCAACTGTCGGGAGACAGCCGTGGGAGGTTTAGCGGCGGCGGCGGCCAGCGACCAAGCCACCCAAGCCCAGGAGGGCGAGCGAGGCGGGGGCGGGGACGACGTTCACCGAGGCCCCGACAACCTCAACCGCGCCCGAAAGGCTGGAAGAGACTTCGGTGGTGCTGGCGTACCAACGAGCGGCCTGCTGGCCGTACGCGGTGCCCGCGGTGGTGTTGCGGCCGATGCCCGCGGCGGGGGTGCTGATGCTCAGCGAACGGGTCGCGGTCGAGCTGCCCAGCGTGAACCCGAACTTGAAGGAGACCACGTCCTGCGACGCAGCGTTGAAGGCCGGATCGCTGGTCAGACGGCTGGGGTTGGCAACCTGGCCAACGTTCACGCCGCCGCCACCGTTCCAGTTGTTGGCGGCCAGGGCGCCCGAGGTCACGCCTTCGCCGATCCAGTTCGTCACGTCAGCGCGGGCGATGCGGAGCAGGCCAGCAGCCGTCCCCGTGCCCACGTGCCCACGCAGGTAGGTCGAGGTGCTGTAGGAGGTCGAGCCGAACGGAGTGATGCGGCCCCACACGCCGGGCTGGTCAGAGACCGTGCCGATCGGGTTGGAACGCGTGCCACCGGTGGGGCCCACGCCGTTGTTGCCGGGGGTGCCAGCAGTGGTCAGCAGCGTGTCCGCCGCGGTCCAGCTCGACACGACCGGCTGGAAGACCACCTGGCCGACGCCAGCAGCGGTGCCCGGCCCGATGTAGCTCAGCAGCGCCCGCACCTGGATGCTGGTGCCGGGGTTGACGTTGAGCGAGGAAGCCCAGTTCACGCCGTCGGTGGACACCTGGTAGGTCAAACGAGTGTTGACATCCTGGGCGTTAGCAGCGAGGGCCAGACCAGCAACAGCGACGATGGATCCAAGAATCTTCTTCATGATAAGCTCCCCAGTCTCCTCTTAGAGACAACAGTGATTAGTGGCACGCCGACACACGACTCGTGCCTTCACCTCCAATATGAATCAAGTCTGGGAAGATGCCACAAATCGGGAGAGTTTTTTTTCGCTTTTTTGAAGCCCCACACCTCCGAACCCCTTTCAAAATCCAAAAACACCAGCAAATCACAGGTGCTGTGCGATTATCGGACTAAAAGACCCCGCCCTTTCAGGACGTACCGCCACCGCGTCCCCTCAAATCGAGAGACCAATATCCCGCCACTCCGCTCGACTTGACTACTTGGCCCCTAGAAACCACTGCTCCGCGTATTCTCGGACCATCCGCAGCGTGTTGAACCGACTCCCGCCCTTGGAAATCGTGCTCGCCATGATCTTCGTCCACCCCGCCCGGTCCTTGAACGCCGGCAGAACTCGGGTCGACAGCGACGTGTACAGCGACTCCGCGTCTTCCTGCCACTCACGTTCATACGCGATGGGGGGGTGATCCTCTCCGATCGCCCACCCCGTCCCCCCTTCTTCCC
>JAKFUN010000247.1 GCA_021732675.1 Phycisphaerales bacterium | reverse complement strand
CGGGCTTCCAGCCCGTGTCCTTCCGCACCTTCCCCCCGCCGCGACCAACAGAGGCTCCGTCTTCGGGACCACCCACCGCAAACGCCCTCGCCTCGACCAAGCACGCGAACACGGTGACAAACAAAAGAACCCGAGGCGTCGGCCAAAGGTTCCGCCCACCATCGCCGTTGCTGCCGTGCCTAAAGATCGCCCCTGAGCGCCTCAAAAACGCTCAAGGACGGGAAGACCAGCCACGCGCCCAACGGAAGCAGAACCCATAAAAACAACACCGACCCCTTGGGGCCGGTGTTTTGCATCTTCCCACTTCGCCGCGTCCGAATCCATCCGCACTCCCTACCATGCCGATCGGTCTATACGCCGTTGATTGCTTCACTCTGTAAGGACCCCGCCTTGCCCACCGCCATCATCAGCGATGTTCACGCCAACGCCGCGGCCTTGCGCGCCGTGCTCGCCGACATCAAGTCTCGCGGCATCACCCGCATCCTCTGCCTGGGCGACACTGTCGGCTACGGCCCCGACCCCCTCGAATGCGTCGACATGGTTCGCGAAGCCTGCGCCTGGGCCCTGCTGGGCAACCACGACTACGGCGTCCTCTACGAGCCCACCAACTTCAACCACGCCGCCGAGAGCGCCGCCTTCTGGACCCGCCAGCAGTTCGACCTCGAACCCGACCCCGCCAAGCGCGCCCAGCGCTACGACTTTCTCAATCGCCTCAAGGTCCGCGTCGTCGAACGCGTCGGCCCCGACGGCGCCGAGCCAGTGAACGGCCCCACCAACGGCACCTCCGCAGGTCACCCGCTGCTCGCCGTCCACGGCTCGCCCCGGCGCCCCATCAACGAATACATATTTCCCGACGACGCCGTCAACTCGCCCGACAAACTCGAGAGCATCTTCGACCGCGTCCCCAAGCTCTGCGTCGTCGGCCACACCCATGTCCCCGGTGTCTTCACCGACGAGCCCGACTTCTACCCACCCAGCGAGCTCGGCGAGGGGGGCTACAAGTTTCAGGAAGGCGAAAAGGCCGTCATCAACGTCGGCTCCGTCGGCCAGCCCCGCGACTTTGACCCAAGGTCCAGCTACGTCATCATCCACGCCGACCGAGTCGAGTTCGTGCGCGTCGAATACCCCATCGAAGAAACCGCCGCCAAAATCCGCGCCATCGAAACCCTGCCCGATTGGCTGGCCGAGCGACTGCTCACCGGGCGCTAGCTGCTCATCGCTCGCAGTGCCTTTGGTGGCACCCCTCGCCAGCGCGGTGCTCCGGGTCAAAAGAGCCACCGCTCTGGCGAGGGGTACCACCATCAACACCAATCTCCCACAAACGACCGCGGCGGCGCTTTTGCAAGCACCGCCGCGGCCCCTCCTCGCTGCCCCACCTTTGCTCAGCGACGACGACGCAGCGTGAGCATCGAGCCCACCCCCAGCAGCGCCGCCGCCCCCGGAGCCGGAACAATGTTCAACTCCGCGCCAAACAGCAACCCACTGACGGCAAAGCCCTGATCACGGCTGTAAAAAAACAGCTCATTCGCGCCGGTGCTGATGGCACCAGTAATGTTGTAGTTGAGCACCACGGTTTCGGCGCCGTAGTTGCCGCTGGTGACCGGGGTGAGCGGAGTGATGGTGCCAAACGCGTCGCGGAGATACGCACCTTCGGGGTTAGCCCCGCCAAAGAGCGTGTCGCCCAGCGTGTCGTCCGACGCCCACGCGACCGAGATCGTCGCGCCGGTGATCCCCACCGTGGAAACGTTGAAGGGCACGCGGAAGATCGTGCTCCCCGGGGCGCCGTAGTTGCTGTTGGGGAGAAAACCGGTCCCGATCCAGCGCGCCTGGGGGTCGAACGTGAGCGCCGGAAGCCACACGCCCACCGGCGCGATCACGATCGCCTGATTGGCCGCTGCCGCGTTGAAATCCGCGGCCACGAACGGGCTGGCGCTCAGCGCCCCCGAGCCGGGCGAGGTGCTGAAGGTCACGATGTCGTCCAGCCCCCCCGGGGCCCCCGGCACCCCGCTGACTTGCCCGCTCCGCAGGGTGATGACTTCGACGGCGTTGGCGGCAGACGCCGCGGCCAGGACCAAGAGACTCGCGACGCACATGTGACGGCTGTTCATAAAAACCCCTCCGGAGCCGAGCGGACAAAGAAGGACCCCGGGCGGGCGAACCTACGGGTCGCCTCACACACGCCAACGGTCGATTCTGGCCGGCTGTTTGGTACTGAGTAAGCGACGGGCCCGGGGAAGGAGTCACGCGCCGAAGCTGGGAAACCCGCCAGAAAGAAATCCGACGAACCCGAAGTGAGGATTTTCGGGCCAGGACTCTCCCTATCCTGTCCGTCCGGTTTTCAATCATTGTTTGGCTTGGGCGTAAGGCGACGGGGTCGCACGCCCGGGCCCGCGGCGACTGCCCGCGATCTGGTCAACTCGCTCAAGCTCACAATCATGCCCAAACCCCCGAACACCGCGCTCCGCCTGGCCGTCCCGCTCTTTATCTTGAGCATCGGGCTGGGGGTGGCGTATCTCTCGCTCCGTGGCACCCAGC
>JAKFUN010000040.1 GCA_021732675.1 Phycisphaerales bacterium | reverse complement strand
AGCTGGTAGCGCTGGGTGGACGGGCGGAGATGCTGCCGGTGGACCTGACGGTGCCGGAGGCGGCGGGGCGGGTGATTGAGACGGCGCGTGGGCTCTTTGGGGGGATTGACATTCTGGTGACGAATGCCGGGGCGGCTCCGCAGGGGTCGTTCTTGGAGTTGCCGGATGAGGCGTGGCCGGAGGGGTTTGGGCTCAAGATGTTTGCGAACCTTCGCGTGATTCGGCACGCCTGGCCCTTGCTGAAAGAGTCGAAGGGGAGCATCGTGATGATCGGCGGAACGACGGCCAAGCAGCCGGAGCGGCATTTGGCGTTGGTCGGGGCGGTGAACGGCGGGCAGGCGGCCCTGAGCAAGGCGGTGGCGGAGCAGGGTTATTTGGATGGAATTCAGGTGAACCTAGTGCAGCCCGGGACGATCTGGACGAGCCGGCGTGACAAGCTGTTCACGCGCCTGGCGCGGGAGGCGGGGGAGACGTTGGAGCAGTTTTTGAAGCGGTACGTGGAGACGCGGCGGATCGCGCGGCTGGGAGAGCCGGGGGATGTGGCGAACGCGGTGACGTTTCTGTGCCGTGCGGAGTCGAGGTGGATCCACGGCACGATTCTGGATGTGGATGGCGGGCAAACCAAGTGCGTGTGATGGCGCTGGCGGGTGTGTGTCACAAAGCCGGGTCGAACAGAATCAAAAAACAGTCATTACTTCAAGGAGAGTGTTTCATGGCATCGAGCAATGTTCAGGCGGTTACGAGCTTTTACGAAAGCATCAAGAAGCGCGATATGCCGGGGGTCGCGGCGAGTTTCGCGGACGATGTGGTGTGGGTGGCGTCGCACATCCCGCCTGTCGAAGGAACCTACACCGGCAAGCAGGCGGTGCTCGGGCAAGCGCTCGGGCGGATCGTCGCCAACTGGGGAGGGATCTACGTCCAGCCGGACCGGATCATCGACGCGGGGGACCAGGTGGTGGTGCTGGGGCGCTATCGCGAAGCGGCGGCGGGCCCGGGGGAGACGATCGAGGCCCGCACCGTGCACGCCTGGACGTTCAAGGACGGCAAGGCGGTGCGGGTGGAGCAGCTCACGGACACGGAGAAGTTCGCGCACGCCTTTGGGCTTTCGCCGGCGGGGCGATATCCGGTGAGTGGGCGGACAGTGAACGTGAACGGGCTGGAAATCTTCT
Organism: Phycisphaerales bacterium; assembly: GCA_021732675.1. GTDB lineage: Bacteria > Planctomycetota > Phycisphaerae > Phycisphaerales > UBA1924 > RI-211. The sequence goes on along the minus strand of JAKFUN010000040.1, from coordinate 1,417 downwards.
ATCGCGAGGCAGGGGAGCGGACGGCCCCGGCGCTGGTGCTGCTGCACGGGTTTCCGTCGTCGTCGCACATGTTCCGGAACCTGATTCCCGAGCTTGCGGAGCGCTATCGGGTGCTGGCGCTTGACTATCCGGGGTTTGGGCTCTCGGCCAGCCCTTCGCCCAAGGAGTTTTCGTACACCTTTGACAACCTTGCGAAGGTGACGACCAACTGGCTTGACGCCGTTGGGGTGACGGACTTTGCGCTGTACATGCAGGACTACGGCGGGCCGGTGGGCTTCCGCATCGCCAGCGCGCAGCCCGACCGGGTTCGCGGCATCATCACGCAGAACGCCAACGCCTACGCCGAGGGGCTCAGCCCCAACCTGGCGCCGCTGGTGGCGTACATGTCGAACCCCACCCCGGAGACTGAGGCGCCGGTGCGTCAGTTCCTGACGTTGCAGACGACAAAGTTTCAGTACACGCACGGGGCGCGGCACCCGGAGCGAGTGGACCCGGCGTCGTGGCTGGTGGACCAGTTCTTCCTGGATCGCCCGGGCAACGCCGAGATTCAGCTTTCGCTGATTCGCGACTACGGCACCAACCCCGGGCTCTACCCCGCGTGGCAGGAGTATTTGAGAGATCGGCGTCCGCCGACGCTGGTGGTGTGGGGCAAGAACGACCCGTTCTTCACGCCCGAGGGGGCCAACGCCTTCAAGCGCGATGTGCCGGGGGCGGAGGTTCACCTCTTGGATACGGGGCACTTTGCGTTGGAGGAAGATGCCCCGCGCATCGGCCAACTGATTCGGCGTTTTCGCGATCGGATCTGAGTACGGCACACGGTGAGAGGAATGATCAGGCCCCTGCGAGCGTTCGCGGGGGTCTTTCGTTTGCTACTGTGATGGTCGATGTCGAAGTCAGAGTCAGGAGAGGGAGTTGGAATCGTGCCGCGCAGGGCGGGGGCGATGGGTTTTATTTTTGTGACGTTGTTTTTGGATGTGCTGGGCTTTGGGATCTTGATCCCGGTGGCGCCGGAGCTGGTGAAGACACTGCTGGCGAAGGTTGATCCGGCGATGGGTACTGAAGCCGCGGCGGCGCCGTACTACGGCTGGCTGGTTTCGACCTATGCGATCATGACGTTTTTCTTCGCGCCGGTGCTGGGGGCGCTCTCCGACCGGTTTGGGCGCAGACCGGTACTGCTGTTTTCGATTCTTGGCTCGGGGCTGGATTACCTGGCGATGGCGTTGGCGCCTTCGCTTTGGATTCTGTATCTGACGCGGATGTTCAACGGCATCACCGGCGCCAGCATGACGGTGTGCAACGCCTACATCGCCGACGTCACCCGGCCCGACGAGCGGGCCAAGGCGTACGGGATGGTGGGGGCGGCGTTTGGGTTGGGGTTCATCGTTGGACCGCTGCTGGGCGGGATCTTGGGTGGGCA
>JAKFUN010000179.1 GCA_021732675.1 Phycisphaerales bacterium | reverse complement strand
CCCTTCGACAGCCGCACCGACGCCCTCCTCGCCCAGCTCACCAAAGACGGGCTCCTCAAACACCTCCAAATGATCGAGAGCCCCATGGGCCCCTCCATCCGCCTGCGCGATGGCCACGGCTCCATCAAAGAAGTCCTCTGCTTCTGCTCCAACAACTACCTCGGCCTGGCCAACCACCCCGAGGTCGTCGAAGCCGGCATCAAGGCCCTCAAAGACTTCGGCGCCGGCACCGCCTCCGTTCGCTTCATCTGCGGCACCTTCTCCCCCCACGAAACTCTCGAACGCTCCATCGCCTCCTACATGGGCACCGAAGCCGCCTACACCTTCGTCTCCGCCTGGACCGCCGCCGAGGCCCTCTTCCCCACCGTCTGCGAACCCGGCGACGCCATCATCTCCGACGAACTCAACCACGCCTGCATCATCGACGCCATCCGCCTCGCCACCACCATCAAGAAGGGCGTCCACAAGGGCGTCTACAAAAACAATCTTCTCGAAGGCCCCGGCTCGCTGCGCGAAGCCCTCGAAAAGACCCGCGCCAACAAGGACGTCACCGGCCAGATCTGGGTCGTCACCGACGGCGTCTTCAGCATGGAAGGCTCCATCGCCGACCTCCCCCGCATGCGCGCCATCTGCGATGAGTTCTCCGCCATGCTCATCGTCGACGACAGCCACGGGCACGGCGTCATGGGCCGCACCGGTCGCGGCACCCACGAGCACTACGGCATGCTCGACGACGCCGAACCCAGCCCCGACGTCCTCTCCGGCCTCTCCACCCTCAGCACCATCATGCGCAAGTCCGCCCACGCCGGGCGCGTCGATGTCTTCACCGGCACCCTCGGCAAGGCCCTCGGCGGCGGCGCGGGGGGCTTCATCGCCGCCTCCCAGCGCCTCATCGACCTCATCATCCAGCGCGGCCGCCCCACCCTCTTCTCCAACGCCCTCCCTGTCACCGTCGCCGCCAGCGCCAACAAAGCCATCGACGTCCTGCGCCGCGACACCAAACTGGTAGATCGTCTCCGCGACAACGTCGGCTACGCGCGTGCCCGCCTCAAGGCCGCCGGGTTTGACGTCCTCCCCAGCCCCACCGCCATCTGCCCCATCATCGTGGGCGACACCGCCAAAGCCATCGCCATGAGCAAAAAGCTCCTCGAACTCGGCGTCTTCGTCATCGGCTTTGGCTACCCGGTGGTGGCCGAAGGCCACGCCCGCCTGCGCTGCCAGATCTCCGCGGCCCACACTGAGGCCCACATCGACGAGCTCGTTCACGCGCTCAAACGCCTGTAGCCGCGTGAGAAATGGCTAATTCCTAAGTTGCTAAATGGCTAAATTCGGAACCGCCGCTCCCGCGCACCCTCCGAACTCTGTCGCTCCGTCTCTCCTCCACTCAGCCACTCCGTCTCTCCCCCTACAACCCGCTCTTGAGCCGCCTCAACCTCTCATCCAAATCCTGCTTGATCCGCGTCCGCTCCCCCTCATAGATCTTCCGCCACTTGGGGTCATCATCCACCAGCAGCCCGCGCTTGACCCGCTCCAGCCCATCCTCGTCGCTCCGCAGCAGCGCCTTGGCGCTCACCACCGCCCCCCGAATCGACGGCAGCCAATACGGGTCGCGTTCTAGCGAACTGTTGAAGTTCCGAATCGCGTCCTCGCCAAACCCACGCTCGCGATACAAATACCCCAGATTCTCGTATGGCCGCGGGTCCCCCGGCAACAGCTCCGCCGCGCGCCGAAACGCGTCCACCGCCGCGATCCACTGCTGCAATCGCATCAGCGACACACCCAGGTTGTTCCACGCCCCCCCCAGATCCTCCCGCAGCACCAGCGCCTGACGCGCGTACCTCACCGCGTCCTCGTCCCGCCCATCCCGCTGCGCTTCTTCCGCCAGCCGCGCAAACGCCACCGCCTGCCGGTTATCCACCTCCGGATCCCCGGTGGGGGTGGCCTTGGGCGTCGCGTCGCACCCACCCAGCGCCAGCACCGCCGCCGCACACATCGCCAGCATGTATCGCATCATGATCCTTCCACCCGCTCCCAGCGGCAAAACTCCACCGTCATCTCCCACTCCCCCGCCTGCGGCTTGATCGCCACCGCATAAATCTCCAGCCCGCTCACCCCTTCCGTCGCCCGCTTCGTAAACTCCAACAACGCCCCCAGCGACGGATCCCGCACCGTGTACGCCCACGTCACCTTCGCCACATCCTTATTCGAGTTCGTCACCGCCGGCCTACCCGAGCCAGACTTCGGCACCCCAATCGCGTTCTTCAGCCCCGCGTCCGCCCCCGCCTGCTGAATCCTCGACAGAATCGAGTTGCTCGACTCGCTCGCCTTCGGGCCAGAGGTGTTCCCCGCCGCCTGCAACGCCCGCAGGCTCCCCAGCGCCTCCTGCACCCGCCCAGCATTCGATATCTCACCCGCCAGCTCCGCCGCCGCCGCCCCCTGCGCCCGCCAACCCGCCACCAAATACACCACGCTCGCCAGCACCAGCACGCCCGAGATCACCAACAAGTGCCGCGGCTGGTTCGCCCGCTCCGTCCGCGCCGCCAACGCCACCACCTCGTCGCGCCGCTCATCCACCATCCCACCCCCCGGCATCGTGCTCA
>JAKFUN010000257.1 GCA_021732675.1 Phycisphaerales bacterium | reverse complement strand
TGTGGGGTTCAAACTGGGCCCGCGGCTGAATGCGTGCGGGCGGATGGGGCACGCGCGGGAGGCGGTGGAGTTGCTCACGGTGGCGACGGGCGCGAGGGCGAATGAGATCGCCACGATGCTGTCGCGGATGAACGACGAGCGGCGCGCGACGGAGCGCAAGATCTTTGACCAGGCTCTCGAGTTGGCGATCGCGGCGGGCATGACGGGCCCGGACGCGCGGGCGATCGTGCTCGCGCACGAGGGGTGGCACAGTGGGGTGGTGGGGATTGTGTGTTCACGCTTGGTGGAGCGGTTCAATCGCCCGACGATCTTAATGACGCGGGGCGAGGAGGGGTGCCACGGCTCGGGGCGCTCGATCGACGGGTTCAGCCTGCACGGGGCGTTGGCGGAGTGTGCGCCGCTGCTTCTGACCTTTGGCGGGCATGACATGGCGGCGGGGTTGCGGGTGGCGCATGACCGGCTGGAGGCCTTTGCCCAGGCGTTTACCGACATCGCCAATCGTGAAATTTCGCCGGACCAACTGGTGGGAGTGGCGGAGTACGACTGCGACGCCCGGGCGGGTGAGCTTGATTTGGCGACCGTCACGCAACTGGCGCGGCTGGGCCCGTTTGGGCGCGAGAATCCCGGCGTGCGGGTGAGGCTGGGGCCGGTGCGGGTGGCGGCCCGCCCGGAGACGTTTGGGCAGATGAACAAGCACCTGTCGCTGCGGGTGTGCGGGCCGGAGAGCACCCGCGTTCTGCGGATCGTCGGGTGGAACTGGGCGGAGCAGATCGGGCAGGTGCCGGCGGGGGCGAAGATCGAGGCGATCGTGACGCCTCAGATTTCGACCTTTGGCACGCCGGCAGTGGAGCCGGTTTTGGTGGATCTGCGGCTGATCGATGGGTGAGGGTTTTTTAGATCAGGCGGGAGGCGTAACGCACGCGCCATGGTGACCCTCGCTGGCGCGTCGGGCTGGTTGGCGCGACGCGAGCGAGGGTGTTTTCGAGGCAAAAACGCACCCGGGTCGGACCCCCTCACAGGTCCGATCCCGGGGCAATATTGGCGTGTGCTGGAGTCGCGAGGTGGGGGTGTGCGGGATTATTCTTTGACGGCCGCGAGGAGCTTCTGGGCGTCTTGGTTGTTGGGGTCGATCTTCAGCGCCATGGAGAAGTTGGAGCGGGCTTCGGAGATGCGTTGCATGTCGCGCTGGACGAGGCCCAGGACGATGTAGGTTTCGGCGTCCTGGCGAATGTCGAGGGCTTTGCGGAGGTTGGCTTCGGCGCCGGTGGTGTCGCCGGTTTGGCGGAGGTAGAGGGCGCGGAGGACGTAGCCCTCGGGCTTGGTGGGGGCCAAGGCGATGGCGCGGCCACTGGCAGTGCGAAGGCGGGCCTGATCGCGAAGGGTGTAGCAGAGTTGGCCGAGCTCGATCCAGGCCTCGGCGTCGGTGGTGCCGTTGGGGTCGTTGGTGAGCTTGACGAGCAGGTCGCGGGCCTCGACGATGCGGTCGAGCTGGATGAGGCACTTGGCGCGGGCGTGGATGAGGTCGCGGCGGTCGGCGTTGGCCTTGTTGTTGAGGATTCGGGCGAGGTTGCCTTCGGCTTGGCCGAACTCGCGGGTGGCGATCTGGGCGCGGATGAGGTCTTCGATGATGGCCTGGTCGTCGGGGGCAAGGAGTCGAGCTTCGCTGAAGAGGGGGATGGCCTTGGAGGGGTTGCCGCGGAGCATCTCGATGTGCCCGAGGGTTTGCTTGATTCCGGGGCTGTGGTCGAACTTGACCTTGCGTTCGAGGAGGTACTGCTCGGCCTGATCGAGTTGGTCCATGGCCATCATCATCTCGGCGGCGGCGATGGCGTATTGCGGGTTGCTGCCGTCGCGCTCGTTGGCCCCGCGATAGCGGCGCAGGGCTTCGTCCTTGCGATCGATGCGTTCGGCGAGGATGCCCTGGTAGTACCAGGTGTCGACGTCTTCGGCGTTGGTTTTTTCGGCCTGAGCGAAGGAGGCGGAGGCGCCGTCGAGGTTGCCCATTTCCATCTGGATTCGGCCGCGAAGGACGTAGCTCTTGACCACCTTGTCGTTGAGTTCGATGGAGACGTTGGCGTGCTTGAGGGCCTTGGGAAGATCGCCGGCGAGGAAGGCCTGGTGGGACATCTGCCACTCGGTGGCGCTCTTGAGCTGGGCCATTTTCTCTTTGGCGGCGTTTTTGCCTTCGGTGGTGTAGGCGCCGTTGGTGCCGCAGGCGCTCAGCAGGCTGAGGCTCGCGATGACCAGCGAGGTTCCGAGAATCCGCACGGGGTTCGCGCGACGGTTCGAGATCTGAGTGTGCTTCGACATGTGAGGGTGCTCCGGCCGCCGTGAGGGGCGGTGGGTGAGGGGGCCGAGGGGCAGAGCGGCCCGTCGGCAGGTTCGGACAATCGCGCACGCCGGGGTGTTTCACCCGGCGTGGCGGAAGGACTGCTTACTTGTTGAGGTCAGGAGTCACGGGGGCGACTTCAGGGGTGATGGGCGCTTCGGGCGCGGTGGTGAAGGTCTGCTTGGGCTGCTGCTCGTGGGCCTGGGTCATGCGGACCCATTGACGGAGCATGGCGAAGCGGAAGTTGCCCTGGCCGGCGGTCCCCGCCAGCGGGGAGGGGGTTACCGCGGGG
>JAKFUN010000094.1 GCA_021732675.1 Phycisphaerales bacterium | reverse complement strand
GCACCAGCGCCTTGCGTCGATACCAGCGTCCACTGCCTAGCGAAAGCCACCGCTCCACCTTGTCGTAGTCCGCTGCCGTCGCGTCAAAGATCGCCGTGAGATACGCCCGCCGCTGCTCGGGGGTGGCGTAGTACTCGGGCATCGGGGTGTGCGGCACAACCGCGCTCGACGCAGCGGCTCTCAACCCGGTTTCTGGCGCATCAACGTGCATTGTTTGCCTCGGCCAATCGATGCCAATCACCAAACCTCACGAATCGACCTTGCCGCTGAAATCTCGCACCAGACTCGAGTGGACCTTCCCAGTTCCCGTGGACGCGTTGAATATATCAGGTTCGCCTCGCCTCGAACTGTTCGGGACTCTTGCCGGGGGGCGCAGAATCCAGCGCAACCATCGCCGACACTGGACAGAAACGGCGCGCAAGTGGCATGCGACGCCTCCAGCAACGCCCAAGGCAAAAAGGCAAAAACAGCAAATAGTCCCGCTTTTCAGCAGGTTGCACTCACACTCACGTGTGTTACACCTAATAGTAATCAATGGAGCCGGGGGGAATCGAACCCCCGTCCCGAGGCAGTCAGCACGCCGCATCTACGAGTGTGTCGGACGATTTGATCTCAACCACACAGACGAGCGTCCGCGCCCTGCTCTGTGGTCCAGCCCCCGGTGTTGTCTCACAGCTGATCCCCGCGGGCGGCGGATCTCTGCCAGCCTGAAGTTTTTTGACCCCCGCCTTATCAGGCGTCAAGCGGGTGTCATGCGGCCTAGTTAGGCCGCGAGAGCGTAATTGCTGTTAGCAATTAATATTTTGCACGTTGTTTTACGAGGCCAACGTGCACCTCGACTCGCCACGTCGCGCATTCCCTGTCCGGTCGAATCCAGTTCGGCCCCAGTTGTCAAAGAACGCGAGATCATAGCGCCGTCGCGCCCCTTGCCCTGGGCTGCCCGGGCGCGTCCTGCCCCGGTCGCCTGAAACGCATGGGCCTGCTCCATACCCTCGCCCCATGAAGTTCGCCGTCATCCTCCCCGCCGCCGGCTCCTCCTCCCGCTACTCCGCCACCGGGGGCCTGCGTCACAAGCTCGACGAAGATCTCGGCGGCAAGTCCGTCCTCCATCGCTCCGTCGAGCTCTTCACCAAGTTCGAGCCGCGCGAGGGCTCCATCGCCTCCATCATCGTTGCGGGGCCCGCCCAAGACGAACCCTTCGCCGAGTTCAAAGATCGCCACGCCGATCGCCTCTCCCTCTTGGGCGCAACCATCTGCCGGGGCGGCGCCACCCACCGCTGGGAGACCGTCCGCAACGCTCTGGCACTCGTCCCCGCCGACTGCACCCACGTCGCGGTCCACGACGCGGCCCGCCCCTGCGCAACTCCAGAGCTGCTCGACCGCGTCTTCGACGCCGCCCGCCGCCATCCCGCCGTGATCCCCGCCATCGACGTGCCCGACACCATCAAGCGGGTGCGCGACACCGGCGAAGTCGAGGTGGACGACGACCCAGCCGCCTCGATTCTGGGCCTGGCCCCGAAGCGTCGCGCCGTTCGTGTCGTCGAAGCGACCGTCCCCCGCGAGAACCTGGTGCTCGTTCAGACGCCACAGGTCTTCGAAGTCGGCCTGCTCCGCCGCGCCTACGCCCAGCCTGACCTCTCGAGCACCGACGACGCGAGCCTCATCGAGCGCCTGGGGGCTTCCGGCGACGCAAGCGCCCGCGTCACCATCGTCGAGGGCGAGAGCAGCAACATCAAGCTCACCAAAGCCGCGGATCTCGCCTTCGCTCGTCAACTCCTGGGCCTCAAAGACCCCGAAGCCCGCCCCGCCCACAAACGCTTCTAACCGCGCCGATCAGTTGCCTCCGTCGTCGCTGCGGGTTGGGCCCGTGAACCTCGGATCCGTGAACCCAGTACACGCGGCCTTGCGTTCCAGCCGATTGACCAAGTCGAAAAAGTCGCCACTGGTGGGTGGGCTTGTGGCTGCCGGGGGCGCGCTCATCCCCTCCACCAGCTCCAAGTACTGGTCCTTGCCGATCGTGGCAAAGGTCGACTTGTAGTTCGCCAGCAGGGCGATCTCCACGCCGCCAACGCCCGACGGCACGTTGCCCGACCCGCTGGCCTGAATCTGCACATGCTCCAGCTTTGAGATCGGATCCACGAACACCCGCACCACCGCATGGCGTGACTCCACCCCAATCACAAACGCCCGGGTGACGATGATCCGCCACTTCCAACCCCACACCGTCCCAGAGCTCGGCGTCGCGCTGGCTGTCGCGACGCTCATGTACGCCGCGCCCTCCGTCAAGTTCCAGTCCGCCTCGGGGCGCGCGTTCATCGAAAGGTTGGGTTGCTCAAAGACGATGGTGTACGCCGGGCTCTTCGTGCCGCTCGCCTCATACTGCGTCGTCCCCTGCAAGCTGATTGTCTGAGTCTTGCGTGGGGAAGGGTCACAACCACCCTGGTCCACTGCCATGCGACTGATCGTCGTCCGGTTCGACCGGGCTCCCGTATCCCCCGGGTCGCCGGGCGTTGCATACCTGCACCCGCCGCACAACAGCACCAAACCTCCCAACACCCCCGCCAGCATCGAATTCAGCTTCATGTCCGTTCCCCCCTCTATGAAAACCTCTAACGCCAGCCCGCGTTCCTGCTCCTAACACTCACTAAAAAAGACCCCCCCTCGCGCCGAGGCAATCGCAGCGCCGCCGACGCGATCC
>JAKFUN010000216.1 GCA_021732675.1 Phycisphaerales bacterium | reverse complement strand
GGATTGGATGGGCGCGATCGACCGGGTGCTGGGGGAGATGTCGAGCCAGCTCGAGACGCTCGGGACGACGCTTTCGGGCGGGCAAGAGAGCGCGGCAGAAACGATCGCGGCGGCGCTCTCCGGCGTTCCGGTCGAGCAGCGTGCCAAGGCGCAGGAGCACGTGCGACAGTTCTTTGGGAGTTTGGCGCCCGACGTGCGCCAGCGGATTTTGGAGCTTGAGCCTGGGCGCGAGGCGGCCCACTACGACGCGATGGGGTTGGTGGCGGAGGCGTTGCCGGTGGAGGACTTCGCGAGCGCGATCGACGCCGCGACGGGGAGCGGGCGCGAGCTTTCGCCTCACACGGTGCGGATCTTTTCGCGCTTGATCGCGGCGTCGCGCGATGACGCGGCCAAGACCAAGGCCCTGCGCGAGGTGGTGAAGCGCTGGCAGGCCAACGTGGGGGCGAGCGTGAAGCCCGACCCGCGTTTGCGCGACGCCATCGAGGTGCTGTTGCGTAGTGCCGGGCATGATGACTATCTGCCGGAGAGCCATGAACAGACCATGGTGTTGATCGGGCAAGAGGCCGCGGCGAGATCGCCGGGAGCGCTGCCCAAGCCCGTGGCGGGAATCGTGACGCTCGGCGATGCCGCGGCTGGGGAGAGCGATGCGGAGGTGCCTTGGGATTCGACGCTGGAGCATGCCTGCGAGATCGCGGCGGTGCTGGGGATTGGTCAGGACTCGGGGGAGACTCCGAGCGTGCAGTTCCTGACGCAGCGATTGCAGCCTTTGCTGGAGGAAGGTCACTTCGCAAAGCTCAGCGAGGCGCTGGCCAAGCCGGCGGGCGAGTCGATGGAGTTGCGGCGGGCGCTGTTGCAGGGCCAGGCGATTCGTCAACTGGCGGCGAAGGGGGCGACCGAGGGGGCGAAGGGCCTGATGGCCGCGATGGGCCCCGAAGCGGGCGCGATCGCGCTGATCGAGGCGGCCAAGCCCGATGCCCAGCGATCGGGGCTGCTCGATGCAGCGCGGGCGGCAGGAGACTGGGCCAGCACGGTGCGGAGCGCCCGCAACACCGACGCGTTGGCGTTGTTGCCGATGTGCGACGCGGGGGCGGGGCTGCATGAAGCGGAGCGCGACGCGCTGATCGCGGAGCTATTGAGCCCTGGTGCGGCGCCCGAGGTCGCGGAGAGATTGATCGCCCAGGTGCGGGCGAAGGAGTCGCCCTGGCCGGTGCCGTTGATCGCGCACGGGCTGCAAAGTCAGGGGGATTCCCTTCGGCGCGAAGCCGTGAGGGAGATGCTCAAGGGGCAGACTGCGGGCGGAATCCCGGCGCTGGCGGAGTATCTGTGTGACACCCAGCGCGGGCCTGGGTTCGTCCGGACGGATTGGCTGGCGTCGATGGCACTGATGGCTTATGGCGAGGACGGGGCCCACGGCTTGAGCTATGTGGCTCAAACCCTGAGCGATCGCAAGGGCTGGGGGAGCCTGGCGCGCCAGTTTGTGATCGCGGATGCCCTGCGCTTGTGCCGTCATACTGAGCCTGCTCAGCGGGCGATGCGGCGGCGCGAGGCGTGGAAGCTTCGTTTATTCGTGCGGGTCTGGATGGGGCTGGCGTTGCTGGGCGGGGGTGTGGAATGATGGATCTGATCGGCGAAGCACTGGCAGCCTGGCAGGGGGCGTTCGAGGCGCGCCGGCTGTACACGCCCGAGAGCCCGATCGCGGCGCAGCGGGTGGAGAGCGCTGTGGCGATGGCGGCCAAACTCTGCCATGCCCACCCAGGTGCGATGGTGATGCTGCTGCCCGACCGAGTTGTGGTGGGTGAGGAGACGCTCCCGCAAGGGGAGCGCCTGATGCAGGGCGGGTTCGCCAATCTCCGAGCGCGGGGGGTATGCGCCCTGCGCTTCTGCGCCCCGCCAACGAAGCCGGATTTTCTGGAGCTATTGGCGTACATGGAGCCGGCGGGGGGGCCGGTGCCCACGCTCACGTCCATTCAACTGCTGGGCGTCGACCAAACGGGCGGGGGCGTGGCGATCGGGCCCATGAGCGGGCGCATCGTGCCGGTGTCGATGGTGGCGCGGCTGCAGGGGGTGCTCGACCCCTTGGGGCACAAGGCCGAGCTGGAGTCGCAGCACCTGGCGTCGCTCACCAGCGAGCTGGCGGCGTTGTCGATCACGAGCGGGGATTCGCTGATACCGCTGAGCGAACTGCGGACCCATGACGAGTACACCTATGTCCACACGATCAACGTGGCGATGCTGAGCGGGGCGCTGGCGCAGGCGATGGGCCTGGCCCCGGACAAGGTCCACGACATTACGTGTGCTGCGATGCTGCACGATGTCGGCAAGGTGCGAACCCCTGCGGAGATCCTCAACAAACCAGGGGGCTTTACGAACCAGGATGTCGCGGTGATGAGGCAGCACCCCGAGGATGGAGCCCGGCTGCTGATCGCGGCGGGGGTCAAGCTTGATGTTGCCATCGCCGTTGCTTACGAACATCACATGCAGCGTGCGGGCGGGGGCTACCCCAAGGCGCCCTCGCGCTGGAAAATGCACATCGCCAGCCAGATCGTGCAGATCGCGGACATCTTTGATGCGCTGCGAACCAATCGGCCCTACCGGGCGGCCATGAGCCTGGCGCAGGCCGAGGAAGCGATGACGCGCGACGTCGGCAAGGTCTTTGAGCCTGCGATGCTGCAGATCTTCTTTGAACGGGTGGCGAGGCGGTCG
>JAKFUN010000205.1 GCA_021732675.1 Phycisphaerales bacterium | reverse complement strand
GGCGCAACCGACTGGGGGCCATGCGGGGGGCGTGGGTGAGGTGGTCATCGCGGCCCACAACCTGGGCAAGCGGTACCAGATTTATCGCAAGCCGCAAGATCGCCTTAAGCAGGGCTTGCTCCGCTGGTCGGGCAAGAAGTTCTATCGCGACTTCTGGGCGCTCAAAGGGGTGAGCTTTGAGGTGAAGCGTGGTGAAGCGGTGGGCGTGTTAGGGCGCAACGGCGCCGGCAAGAGCACGCTGCTGCAACTGATCGCGGGGACTTTGGCTCCGAGCGAAGGGGATGTGAGCGTGCGCGGGCGGGTGGCGGCGATGTTGCAACTGGGCAGCGGGTTTAGCCCTGAGTTCACGGGGCGCGAGAACGTGTATCTCGCGGGCTCGATTCTGGGCATCCCCCGGCGCGAGATGGAGAGCCGCTTTGATGCCATCGCTTCGTTTGCGGACATCGGGGCGTTCATGGATCAACCCCTGAAGACGTACAGCAGCGGGATGGGGGCCCGGCTGGCCTTCGCTGTCTCGTTTTCCGTTGAGCCGGACCTGCTCATCGTCGATGAGATTCTGGCGGTGGGGGACATCGGCTTCCAGCAGAAATGCGTGTCGCGTTTGCGGGCCCTGCGCGACAACGGCCTGACGATGCTCTTTGTCAGCCACTCGCCGGACGCGGTGCGCAGCGTGTGCAACCGGGCGCTCTTCCTCGTGGATGGCCAGATGGTTTTCTTTGGCCCGGCGGAGCAGACCACCAACCAGTACTTGTCGTATGTGCGCGAGCAGACCAACAAAGAGACCCTGGCGGGCGACACGATTCTGGGCGCTCCGGTGCCCTTCAAGGTTGATGTACCGGGCAATCTCCGATATGGCACGGGGCACGCGCAGATTGAGCGTGTCGAAGTGCTCAACCACCTGGGCGAACCCGCCCGTGCGTTTCGCGTGGGCGACCAGATCACGTTGGAGGCGACGCTCCGCGCCCACGCCCCGGTGAGAGATCTGAACGTGAGCTTTCTGATTCGCGACATGACCGGGATTGATTTGATGGGCACGACCAGCTTTGACGAGGGCGTCAAGCTGCCAGTGCTTGCGCCGGGTGAGACGACGGTGGTCCGGTTCGAGTTTGAGAATCGACTGCGGCCCGGCAATTTCGGGGTGTGCATGGCTGCGAATCGAGTCTCGTCGCGCGACTATTCCGACACGGTGTTGTTCGACCAGGTGGACGGGTGCGCCGCGTTTGTGGTGATGGGGGACCCGGAACGTCCTGTGCATTACAAGTTTCATCAACCGGTGAGCATCACGGTTTTTGCCCCTGCCGGAGCCATGCAGCCATGAATCAAGAGCCCGCCCAAGGACTGGTGGAGCCCAAGCCGGGGCACATCGACGAGAACTACGCCTACTGGCGCGAGCACGGCTCATCCTGGGTTCAGGAGTATGCCCAGCGGAAGCTCCACCAGGCCTACTACCACATTCAAGAAGTGATGCTGGCGGACTACGTGCAGCAATCCGCGCTGATCGCGCGGACAACTCAGGGCGAGAGGCCGTTGCGCGTCCTGGAGTTTGGCTGCGGGGTGGGTCGACACCTTGCCAACCTTTCCCGCCTTGCGGGTGTGGATGTGCATGGGTATGACCAGAGCGCGGCGATGGTCGCCGGGTGCCTGCACTGGACCGGGCAGGACTGGATCAACCAGCATGTCCGCGTGGGGGAGCCCGTGGGGCAGCTGCCGTACGCCGACAACTCGTTCGACATCGTGTACACCAGCGAGGTGCTCATCCACGTGCGGCCTGAGCATTTGTCGCGGATTCTGGCGGAGCTTTTGCGGGTCGCGAAGTGGCAGGTGCTGCACTTTGAGCCCGCCGAACACACCCAGATCACTTCGGACTCGCACGATGGGTGCTGGCGGCATGATCTGCCTGCTTCGTACGCGGGGCTGGGGGAGTCGTGCGAGACGCTGCCGTCTGGATTTCGCGTGCAAGCGCCGTATCGGGTGATGCTGGGCGACCCGGCGCCCTTCACGTGGTCGCCGGTGTTGCTGGACATGTTTCGACGGATGGATCGTGACATCGAGGCGGGCTTCGCGGCCATGCGTGGGCAAGCCCTCTCGCTCGAAGCGGCGAACAAAGACTTGCAGACGAAGCTCGCGGACAGCGTGCGTGCGCAAGACCATGCCCGACAAGCGACGGCGAACGCCGACCTGGCGCGCGAGCTGTCGCAGCAGCTTTCTGACATGGTGTCGCAGCGGCTGGCGGCGGAACGGACGGAGCAAGGCCGGGCCCGCGAGGCGTTAGGAGCCGCTGACCGGGTTGACGCGGAGCGTCTGGAGGCGATGCGGATGCAGTGTGAGGACGCGAAGCGTGAGTTGGGGGTCGCCAAGGGCGAGCTCGCGGCGCTGGCGCATGCTCATGCGCAGGCGGAGGCACGGGCGAGTTCGCTCGCGGGCGAGGTATCGCGTCTTTGTGCTGAACGCCGCGCTACGGTGCGCGAGCTCCAGCGGCTGCTGCACCCGAACACAGGGAACCCGGAGGCGTCATGAGCACCGAACCAAGTCAGGGCGTGATCGCGGAAGATCTGCGCCGGCTGCTGCACCGTGTGGCGGATCAGCGGTTTGAGCTCGCGTACATCAAGAACAGCTCGACGTACAAGGTGGCCGGGAAGCTGCGCAAGGCGGCGGCCTTTCGGGCGCTGCCGCGGGCGGTCTCCGTCCGTGCGCTCGGGGAAGCGGGCGCGGGGC
>JAKFUN010000093.1 GCA_021732675.1 Phycisphaerales bacterium | reverse complement strand
GGCACGACGCCGGTGGCGGCGGATTACACGTATTTCCTGGATGGGGAGATGTATCGGGTGGCGCGTGGGGGCGACGCGGTGAACCTGTACCTGATGTCGTTCAACCTGAGCAATGCGCAGAGCCGCGAGATCGTGTGGACTAACTCGCCTTACGAAGTGAAGCAGACGCCGGGGCGGTAGGACCAGGGAGGGTTTGTGATGTTGCGTTCCTGCCTCCCTTTGCGGGTGGTGTCGTTGGCCTTGCTTGCGTCGATGGTGCTGGGCGCGTGCGCCGGAGCGCCCAAGTCCTCGCGCCTGAGCGTTGACGATGTGGAGTTCACGGCCAAGGAGCTCTCGGCGAAGCTGACCGATAGCAAGTTTTTGGCGGATCGCAACGGCGACTCGGAGCGGATGGTGGTGGCGATCAACAAGGTCGAGAATCTCACGACGGATGTGATTCCCGAGGCGGACGAGTGGTACCTGATGGAGCGGGTGCGGGGCAGCCGCCCGATGGAGGCACTGAAGCGACTCAAGAGCATCGTGTTTGTGGTGCCGATCGATCACATCCGAGGGGGGCAGGCCCAGGCGTCGGAGTTTGACAAGCTGGTGGCGCTGGGGCGCGCGCCCACGCACGAGATGAGCGCAACGTTTCGGTCGGCGGTGCGCAGCAAGGGTGAGGACCGGACGGACGCGTATCTGTGCGAGATGCGGATTACGGATCTGACCACCCGCGAGCTCGTGTTTTTGGAGAGCGTGGAGTTCAAGAAGACGGCGGTGGGGAAGGCGTATGACTGAAGATCGCATGGGTGGGGCTGGCTGGCGCATCGGCCGCGCGCTGCGGCGCGTGCTGATGGCGGCGGTGTTGGGCGCGGCGCTGGGCGGGTGCGCGGCCGACCGGGTGGATCCTCGCATCGAGCGAGCGGCGCTCGCGGGTGAATATGGCCAGGCCCGGGCGGGGCTGCAGGGGCGCCTGAGCAACGACCGCAGCGATCGCTCGTACATTCTCGACCGGCTCCGACTGCTGATCATGACCCTTGCGGATGGCTCGCCAGATGCAGCGGAGGAGGTCGCGAATCAGATCTACGACCTGCTGCGAATCCAGGGGCTCAACGATGACAACACGGTGTCGGCGGCTGTTTTCAACGAACGAGTCAAGATCTGGAAGGGCGAGCCTTTTGAACAGGCGATGGCTTACACGTACATCGCCATCCAAAAGGCGGAGCGGGGCGAGTGGGACAACGCCCGGGCGGCGGCCCAAAGCTCGCTCTTTCTGCTTAAGGACTTTGGCGAGAACGAGCAGGGCCAGAAAAAGACCAACGAGGATGTCATCCGCGAGGCCTCGCGCCGGGACAAGCAACGCAACAAGGGCGACAAGGGCAACGACTACCTCGATCACGGGTACACGCCCGTCAAGACCGACTTTGCACTGGGGTATGTCCTCAACGGGCTCGCGAACAAGGCGCTGGGCAGGCAGGAAGAAGCCTCGGACAACTTTCGCGAGGCGGCGGCGATCAGCCCGGCGATCGGGCCCTTGGCGCGTTCGCTCCTCAATGACCGGTACAACACGGTCTTTGTGGTGGACGTTGGGATCGGCCCGCAGAAGACGGCCTACGGGCCGGATGACGCGCTGGTGCGATTTGTGCCCGTGTCGCCCAGTGATGGGCTCGCGATTCGGGTGCTGGCGGGGGAACGCTGGGTCGAGTACGGGGTGGTGACCGATCTCAACCAGATGGCCGCCAGCCTGCAGTGGAACAACCTCGAGGACGTGCGCAGCGCCAAGAGTGCAGTGGGAAATGTGCTCTTGGTGGGCGGGTTGGCGGCGGCGGCCACCTCGGGTGCCTGGGACAGCCAGTCGAGCGGGGCGGTAGCACTGGCCGGCCTGGGGGCGGCGCTGGTGGGGGTAGCCCTCAAAGCGAGCGCGGCGGCGGACACGCGGTACTGCGAGTTCTTGCCTCAGCGCGTCTACGTGGTGCCGGCGATGGTCGCGAGCGCGGGGTCGGCGATCACGTTGAGCGTGGGGGGGGATCCGAACTGGACGATCGCGCTGCAGGGGCTCTCGCCCCCGGCGCGGGGCGAGTTGCAGATGCGCTATGTGAAGCTCGCGCCGCGGGGCCCGAGCTGGCAGAACGCGCCGGGGCTCGTCTATGCCAACGACGCGACGAACGCCAGGGTGCCCGGGGACGGGCTGCCTTTCATCATGGGCGGAACCTGTTGCCGCTCGCCGACGAGTGACACCCTGCGGCGGTATCAGGCCTCGGGGAACCTGCGCGACATGACCGCGTCGGACCTGGAGAACCTGTATCGCGAGGAGGGGATCACCCTGAGCGTGGAAGATCAGCGGGGAATGTCGGCGGCCCACATTCTGGAGGGCGGAACGTCGCTGGTGACGCCGCTTTCCGGAACAGCGGGGTATCAGCGGCTCTTCGCGCAGCCTCACCCGCCATATGTGCCCAAGACCGACGCGCTGCGCCAGGCGATCGCGCGGGAAGTTGGGCGCGGGCAGCAGTAGCGAAGGCCGAATCGCAGCAGACAAAGTCCACGAAGACACGGGCCGGAAGCCTGTGCCAAGATTTGGGGGGGACAGACGAACCATGGAGACCAACATGAGAAGCATGAGTGTGATGGGTGTGGCGGTGATCGCGATGGTGGCCGGTTGCGAGAACACGGAGAAGGCGCCGTATTCCGCGAAGCGCGACACGCTGGCAACGACGACCACGCCCGCGGGCCAGGACGCGTGGGGGCTGGCGCAGGT
>JAKFUN010000238.1 GCA_021732675.1 Phycisphaerales bacterium | reverse complement strand
AGCACCGCGCTCAGCACAATGTTGGCCACCCCAAAGGTGATCGCCATAAGGATGATCAGCGCGATCGGCTGATACGCAGGAAGGTCAGTTGCGGCAAAGGTCCGGATCATGCGCCCGCATGGTAGCGGGTTAAGCCCACCCAGGCAGCCCGGCATAGCGCCAAAGATCAGCCATGCCGCCACTCGAACTCGAAACCCTGCGACTCCGGCTGGTTGCCTTCACCCCCAACTCCAGCGCCGCCGCTGTCCAAGGCAACGCCCCTCTCGCCGCCGCGCTTCGGGTCGTTGTCCCGCCCGATTGGCCCCCACAGACGCTGGCGGATGTACAGGGTTTTTTCGCGGGCCAACTTGCGGCCAACCCGGCCGAGGTCGGGTGGTGGGGGTGGTACGTCATCGCCAAACCCGGCGTCGTCGCCCCCGACGCGACACTCATCGGCTCCACCGGCGCAAGCCCCCCAGATGCGCTGGGCCGCTCCCTGGGCGGCTACTCCATCCTCCCCGCCTTCGAGGGCCTAGGTTTCGCCACCGAGGCTGCTCGGGCGGTGTTCGGGTGGGTCGCCGCCCAACCCTCACTCCGCTGCCTCGAAGCCACCACCTTCGAACAGCACTACGCCTCCCGCCGGGTTCTGGAAAAACTGGGATTTCAGTTGGTTGGGGTTTCGCCCAACGATGCCGACGCCGCCGAAAGCGATCGCCAGGGTCGAGGGGCATTGATCCTCTACCGCCTTCCGCGATAGCCGCGTCGAGCCCGCAATCTGCCACTTCGGCAGGCACCCCAACGCCTTGTCGGCCCGTTGACAGATTGAATCAGCCTTTGGGGCACATTGGGGCGGGTTGGGAACTCCCCTTGGTTTGGCACAGGGCTTGCCGATCAGACACCGTTCGTTTGTGCGCGATCACTCCCGGTCCCAGGTGGGTCAGGGTGGCAAAGTCTTGGCAAGGTGCCGATTCAGACCAGTTTCGGAAACTTCATTCGAAGAATAGTTTCAGGAGTCAGAGACCCATGGCCAGCAAAACCCTCGTGTTCGATGTCGACGCCCGTCAGTCCCTGCTCGCCGGTGTGGAAAAGCTCGCCCGGGCCGTCAAGGTCACCCTCGGCCCCCGTGGGCGCAACGCGGTGCTCGACAAGAGCTGGGGCGGGCCCACCGTCACCAAGGACGGCGTGAGCGTCGCCGAGGAAATCGAACTGCGCGACAAGGCCGAGGACATGGGTGCCCGCCTCGTCAAGGAAGCCGCCAGCAAGACCAGCGACGAAGCCGGCGATGGCACCACCACCGCCACCGTGCTGGCCGAGGCCCTCTTCCGCGAAGGCCTCCGCCACATCGCCGCGGGCGTTGACGCTAACGCCCTGGTGCGTGGCATGAAGCTCGCAGTCGAAGTCGCCGCCAAGGAAATCGACGCCCTGTCGACCCCCGTCAAGGGCAAGGCCGACGTGCAGAACGTCGCCGCCATTTCCGCCAACAACGACGCCGAGATCGGCAAAATCATGGCCGACGCCTTCGACAAGGTCGGCAAGGACGGCGTCATCACCGTCGAAGAAGGCAAGAACATCGAGACCATCGTCGAGGTCGTCGAAGGCATGCAGTTTGACCGGGGCTACCTCTCCCCCAACTTCGTCACCGACGTCGACGCCATGAAGGTCGTCTTCGACAAGTGTCTCGTTCTCATCCACGAAGACAAGATCGAGAGCGTCACCAAGCTGGTGCCCTTGCTCGAAAAGGTCATGCAGGCCAAGAAGCCCCTGCTCATCATCGCCGAGGATGTCTCGGGCGAAGCCCTCTCCACCCTCGTCATCAACAAGCTGCGTGGCACCCTGCAAGTGGCGGCCGTCAAAGCCCCCGGCTACGGCGACCGCCGCAAGGCCATGCTCGAAGACCTCGCCATCCTCACCGGCGCCACCGCCGTCATGAAGGACCTGGGCGTGGAACTCGACAAGGTCGAACTCAAGCAGCTCGGCATGGCCAAGCGCATCGAAGTCGACGCCGAGAACACCACCGTCATCGAAGGCGCTGGCGACACCAAAGCCATCCAGGCCCGCGTTGCCCAGATCCGTGCGGAAATCGAAAAGTCCACCAGCGACTACGATCGCGAGAAGCTGCAGGAACGCCTCGCCAAGCTCGCCGGGGGCGTCGCCGTCGTCAAGGTGGGGGCCGCCAGCGAAGCCGAACTCAAGGAAAAGAAGGCCCGCGTGGAAGACGCGCTGCACGCCACTCGCGCCGCCGTCGCCGAAGGCATCGTCCCCGGGGGCGGCGTCTCCTTCATCCGCGCCCGCAAGGCCATCGAGGCCATGAAGGAATACAAGGCGGCGTTCGGACGCAACGAAGAAGCCACCAGCGACGACGTCGGCCGCTTCAAGTATGACGTCGCCGCCGGCATCAAGACCGTCCTCGCGGCTCTCCTCGTCCCCATGCACACCATCGCCGAGAACGCTGGCGTCAAGGGCGGGGTCGTCATCAATAAGGTCGCCGAGAACGAAAACAAGAAGAACTTCGGCTACAACGCCCTCACCGACGAATACGGCGACATGCTCGCCATGGGCGTCATCACCCCCGCGAAGGTCGATCGCATGGCCCTCATCAACGCCGCCAGCGTCGCGACCGTCCTCCTGGCCGCAGACTGCATCGTGACCACCAACCCCGAACCCAAGGACGCAGCCCCGGCGGGCGGCGGCGGCGGAGGCATGGGTGGCATGGGAGGAATGGGCGGCATGGGTGGAATGGGCGGCATGGGCGGGATG
>JAKFUN010000051.1 GCA_021732675.1 Phycisphaerales bacterium | reverse complement strand
GGCGTGCGCAGCTTCGACGGCGCGGTGGGGGGGCTGGGCGGGTGTCCGTATGCGAGTACGCCTGGGCATCGGGCCCCCGGCAACGTCTCGCTCGACACGCTGAGAGGCGCGGCGGCCCAGGCAGGGCTCACGACAAACCTCCACCCCGCCAGCCTAGAAGCCGCGGCCAAGCTCGCCATCACGCTCACGCGAGCGTGAGAATGCCTCTTCACCTTCGCCCGCAGTTGGGCGTCAGCGCTCCGACCTGCCGGCTCGCCAGACGGCAACCGGCACGCGTTCTGGGACCGGGGCACCAGCCCTGGGGTACAGAACCGTGTGCCGCGTGACAGCCCCGAAGGGGCGACACGAAACACGCTTGGAGCTGGGCGTGTTGAAACACCTCGGCGTGAACGCGAAGCTGCGCCGAGCTCACCCACCCGCCATCGCATGCGCCGCCCCGATCTGTCGCAGCGCCCCCAGCAGCGCCTCGACATCGTCTTGCGTCACAAATGGGCCGAAGCTGAATCGCAGAGCCCCGCCCTTGCCCAGCGTGCCAAAGGTGCGATGGGCCCCGGGGGCGCATGTCAGCCCGCTGCGAACCAGAATGCCAAAGCTCGCCTCGAGCATCGCGGCCATCTCGCCGGGGTCTAGCGAATCGTGGACCATGGCGAAGACGCCTACGCGGGCTGAGGCGTCGGTGGGGCCAAGCAGACGGAAGCCGTCCAGCGGGCCGGTGATGGTCGGCCAACCCATGCCCCGGCACCCCCCCTCGCGCAACCCATCCAGCGCGAACTGCGTAAGCCCCAGCTCGTGCTCGCGCAGCGTGGCGACGCCCTGGTCAAGAATCCATTGCACCGCTTCGGAGAGCCCAACGATGCCTGAGGTGTTGTGCGAGCCGGCCTCGAAGCGTTCGGGCATGCTGCTCGGCTGGGCGTCGTCTTCAGACCATGACCCTGTGCCCCCTTCGCGCGTCGTCGCCAGTCGGGGCAGGATTGCGGGGCGGATGTACAGCCCCCCGGTGCCTTGCGGACCCAAGAGCCCCTTGTGCCCGGGAAAGGCGAGCAGGTCGGCACGCAGCTCCTGCACATCCAGCGGCACGTGCCCGAGGGACTGGGCAGAGTCGACCAGGTAGGGCACATCAAACTTGCGGCACACCTGCCCGATTTTGGCCACGGGCTGGATCGTGCCCCCCACGTTGCTCGCCATGTTCACCGCGACCAGTGCGGTGTCGTCGTTGATCGCGTGGCAGACCGCCGACGGCGCCACCAGCCCCGTCTCGGGCGCGGCTTCGATGTGGACCACCTCGGCGCCGTCTTCTTCCAGGGCGCGGTAGGGGCGAAGCACCGAGTTGTGATCCATCGCGGTGGTGATGACCCGCATGGGTCGCCCGGGGTGGGTCTGTTTCCAACGCCGGGCGATGCCTTTGATGGCGAGATTGAGCGCATCGCTGGTGTTGAGGGCGAAGACCACATGCGAGGGGTCCTCGCCATTGATCAGCCGGCACAGACGTTCGCGGCATTGGCGGATGAGCCGGGCCCCCTCGCGGCTTTCGTGATATTGGCCCCGGCCCGGCGAGGCACCGATTTCGGTGGCATAGCGCAGCATGGCGTCGTAGACGCCCGGGGGTTTGGGGAAGCTGGTGGCGGCGTTGTCGAGGTATGTGCGTGGCATGGGGGGCAGATGGGCGATTTGCCCCATCAGTTTTCGACATCTTTGGCGCGCCAGAGGCTGGTGGACGCAAATTCTCTGGGGCGGCCGCAACTCGCGGGGCGATCGGCGGTATTCCCTCTGGCTCTCTCTCCTCGTGCCGGGCGGCGAGCCAGAGCTCCTGTGGGGGGCGGCTCTGGCTTGCCGCTCGGTGCTTTCGCAGTCGTTGGCGTGGGCCGGGTCACTGGGCGTACCATGGCACCTCATGGTGAGCGATGTCTACAAGCCGGGTCAGCGGGTCAAGGTCACGCAGCAGGTGCCGCGATTGGATCGGGCGATTGGCCCGGGGGGCGGGACGATGTCCACCACCATCGAGGGCACTGTGGTCGGCCTGGAGCAGCAGAAGACTGGCTCCTGGTTTGCCCACAGCAAAGACCACAAGTTGTGGCTAGATCGCCTGCAGCTTCGCAAGGACGACGGCGAGATCGTCTACGTCAACCTCGATCAGTATTCGAGCGTTGAGGTCTTGGGCGCTCACCCGTAGGCCGCTCATCGCCCGTTCAAATCATCGAGGGTGAGAACCCGGTACGAGCCGGGCCCATCGCCGTGAGCCGCGGCGATCGCCTGGAGCAGCCCGGTGGGGTCGTCGGCCAACAGTTGAACCGCCTTGATGACCGTGGCTCGCTTACCGGAGGCGTCGGCGGGGTTGAGGGCGTCCAGTGCCGCCAAGGTCGCGGCGTTGCCTTCTCCCCAGGTGCCGGCCTGGCTGCGGGGGATGCTGCACGTCAGCAGAAAAATCAGATCCGGGTGGAGCATCAGGGCGCTGCGCAGGCCTTCCAGAGGGACGCTGGAGCCCACGGGGCGGATGGAGCGGACCCAGCTCGCGACCCCCGCGCGGCCTAAGGCGGGGGTGAAGTCGGTGGCCGAGAAACGCTCCAGGGCCGGAGTCGGGCGCCCAGAGGCGGGGGGATCGCGAAAAACGATGATCTGGAATGACTGCGAGGCGTCCAGGCGTGAGACTGACTGGACGAGTTCATCCTGCACGTAGGGAAGGGTGGTGAGCATGGCCGCCGAACCGTCCATGACGTAGACCACCCGCTTGGCCCGCGTCCCCT
>JAKFUN010000198.1 GCA_021732675.1 Phycisphaerales bacterium | reverse complement strand
GCCGGGTTGGTGACAATCGCGGGTTTTTTTTGAAACCGCGGGTGGCGGGAGCGGCGCATTAACTGAGGCGGTCTCACCCCGAAGACCCAGAGGGACCCCAAGCCATTGGGGAGGCCGACCTTCGCGCAACTTTACCAGGTAGGTGACAAGTGCCAGCTGGTAACGAGCCGAAAAAGTAGTCTGGGCGTCCAGACACAGCGGCGTGAGGTCGATTCATAAGCCAACGGAGTGGCGACAGACCCCAACGTCCAAGACACGCCCATGACGAAGAAACGGGGAGACATGGTCAAAGGTGCGACGTCGTTGGAAACGACCAAGGTCACCAATGGTTCGACCCCCCAGGGGATGATCGAGCGAACCAAGACCGGTGGGCGGGCCATTCCTGACTCAAAGCAGAAGATCGACACGCAGGTCAAGCACTTTGTGCTGGACACCAACATCCTGCTGCACAACCCGGATGCGTTGTTCGTCTTTCAGGAGAACCACGTCGTCATCCCGTTCACGGTGATCGAAGAGCTGGACAAGCTCAAGAAGAAGGACGACGACCTGGGGCGCAACGCGCGGGCGTGCATTCGGCACATGGATCGCCTGCGGGCGATTGGGCGATTGAGCGAGGGAGTCGAGTGGGGCAAGCTGCCCACGCTGCCCAACACGGCCCGGTCGGCGTCGCCCGGGGGCGGGGCGACGGGGACGGTGCGGATCGACGTGATCGATCATTCGCGTCCGGCGGCGATTCAGGAAGACTCGCCGGACAATCGGATCATCGCTTCGGCGTACTTTCTCAAGGAAAAGGGCCTGCGGGCCATCTTTGTCACCAAGGACCTGTCGGCGCGGATCAAGTCGGATGCGCTGGGGATCAAGACCGAGGATTTCACCAACCAGAAGGTGGACGCGGAGCGCCTGTACACCGGGTTTGTGTCGCTGAAGGTCGAGGGCGACCTGATCGACGAGTTGTATCGGGATCGGCTGCTGACGGTGGATCGGGTGGGGGCGGAGCTGAAGCTGGAGTATGAAGAAGGGGAGGCGGCACACCCGGACCTGCAGCCCAATCAGTTCATGGTGCTCAAGGACAAGGATGACGAGAACCACACGGGGTTGGGTCGAAGGCTGGCGGACACGGATCATGTGATCCCGGTGACGAACCCGAAGAAGGCGGTGTTTGGGATCGTGCCGCGAAATGTGCAGCAGACGATGGCGATGGACATTCTGCTGGATGAGGAAATCAAGCTGGTGACGCTGCTGGGGAGCGCGGGGACGGGCAAGACGCTGCTGGCGTTGGCGGCGGGGATGAGCCGCGTTTTCAACGAAGGACGCTACGACAAGTTGCTGGTGGCCCGGCCCATCATGCCTTTGGGGCGGGATATCGGGTATCTGCCGGGGGACAAGGACGAGAAGCTGACGGCGTGGATGCAGCCGATCTTTGACAACCTGGGGTATCTGATGAGCACGCGGGGGGCGGCCAACCAGGCCCCGGAGAGCCAGAGCACGGAGCAGCGGATTGCGAAGTTGATGGCGGACGGGAAGCTGGTTTTGGAGCCCCTGACGTACATCCGTGGGCGGAGCATTCCGCATCAGTTCATGATCGTGGATGAGGCGCAGAACCTGACGCCACACGAGGTGAAGACGATTGCGAGCCGCGTGGGTGAAGGGACAAAGCTGATTTTGACGGGGGACATTGGGCAGATCGACAACCCATACCTGGATCAGAGCAGCAACGGATTGGCGTATGCGATTGAGAAGATGAAGGGCGTGAGGCTGTATGCGCACGTCACGCTGACGAAGAGTGAGCGGAGCGAGCTTGCAAGTCTCGCGGCCAGCAGGCTTTAGGTTTTGGGCGCGGCTCGCAAAGAGAAGAAAAAGACGCGTTGGATGGAGAGGAACACGGGCTGGAAGCCCGAGCCACGAAGGGGGCAAGGTTCGCTCACCCCGGCGCGAACCTGCGACGGGGAAAAACCTACTAAAGCGTGGCTGGGGTTGATCGAGGTCACTAGACTATCTGCCCAAGTCGCGGCCGCATGATTGGCCGCTCAGCAGGCCGGAACATCACCGGCCGACGGAGACCCTGATGCCCAATTCGATGTTTGCCGCGCCCCAAGAGCGGGTTGCCCCGGAAAATGTGATCGCTTCCGGCAGCGCGATGCCGGTGGCTGGCTCTCAAGCCTTTGCGGAAGCAGCCGTGAGGGAAGACAACGTCAACCCGACGCCCGAAGCCACGCTGGCGGCCTGGCCCGAGGCGACGGCGAAGCAGTGGTACAAGCGGCTGAGCCCGAGTTCGACGATCGGGATGGCGCTGATTCACGGCGGGTGCCTGCTGGCGTTCTTGGCCCCGTTCCACTGGTCGCAGCCGGTGCTGGCGTTGTTCCTGTGGTGGGTTTGCGGGGGGCTGGGCATTTGCTTGTGCTACCACCGCTTGCTGACGCACAAGTCGTTTGAGACGTATGGGTGGTTCCGGTACTTCCTGGCGGCGCTGGGCGCGTCGTCGCTGGAGGGGGGCCCGATCAAGTGGGTGGGGACGCATCGGATCCATCACGCGCACAGCGACGGGCCGGAAGACCCGCACACCCCGGACCACGGCTTCAACTGGGCGCACATCTGGTGGGCGATCGTGAAGGACAACCCGGATCGGCCGGCGCGGAACGCGGCGAAGGACTTGCAGCGCGATCCGGTGATCACGTTGATCGACAAGTGGGCGTGGGTGCCGGCGGTGGCGATCATGGTGGTCGTGGGGGTGGCTGGCTACCTGGTCTTTGGGAAC
>JAKFUN010000056.1 GCA_021732675.1 Phycisphaerales bacterium | reverse complement strand
GGGGCACGCGGCCAACCTGTTGTATCTGATGACGGGGCAGAAGCCGGACGCGCAGGCCGCGAAGGTGGTCGATGTTTCGCTCACGCTGTATGCCGAGCATGATTTCAACGCCAGCACGTTTACGACGCGGGTGATCGCCGGCACCCTGAGCGACATGCATGGGGCGGTTACGGGGGGAATCGCGGCCCTCAAGGGACCGCTTCACGGGGGGGCCAACGAGGCGGCGATGGAGATGCTTAAGGAAATCCGCGCGTTTGTCGAGGCGGGCAAGGGCTCGGTCAACGACTTCATGCAGAACGCCTTTGCAACCAAGCGCAAGCTCATGGGCTTTGGCCATCGCGTCTACAAAAACGGGGACCATCGGGCCCCGATCCTGGGCAAGCTGGGGCGGGCGGCGGCGGAAAAGAAGGGGAAGGACTTCGTGCGCTGGTTCGAGATCGGCGACGAGGTCGAGAAGATCATGCTGCGCGACAAGAAGATCCATCCCAACGTCGACTTCCCCTGCGGCATGACCTATTTCACGCTGGGGATCCCCGTCCCGCAGTACACCCCGATCTTCGTGGCGGCCCGAGTCGCGGGGTGGTGTGCCCACATCATGGAGCAGCACGCGAACAACCGGATCATCCGACCGCTGAGCAAGTACACCGGCGAGCCGCTGCGAAGCTGGGGGAAGTAAGGCTCCGGGGCGGCTCAAAGTGACACCCCCCACCGCCGGGGGGTCTACCCTCTTCTCCCCAAAGCCGGGGCGAGGAGCGGGCTTGTCTGGCCCAACTTGTCTTGGCGAACGCGGAGCGTGTCATGGCGGCTGACGGCTACAAGAAGTATCAACGTGCGTTTGCGAAGCCCCCGGCCTTGGTCGTCGAGTGGCATGACCACCTGACCGCCGCGGTAGGGTGGCTGTGCATCGATTCGCTGCGCGGGGGAGCCGCGGGGGGCGGCACCCGCATGCGGGGCGGCAAAAAGCCCGAGCAGCAGGGCTCGCGCGAAGAGGCGATCTTTCTCGCCAAGACCATGGGCGTGAAGTTTCGCGTTTGCGGGCCGGACATCGGCGGGGGCAAGTCGGTCATTCGCTTTGACCCGGCGGCCCACGCCAAGGACAAGAGCAAGCAGCTCGAAATCAAGCGGGGGGTGCTGGAGCGCTGGTACGCCCACATCGGGCCTTATTTGAAGAGCTGCTACGGCACGGGCGGGGACGTGAATGTCGATGAGGTGAGCGAAGCGACGGCGATTCCGGCGCGGGTGGTGGGGATTTTGCACCCGCAGGAGGGAATCTGCCGCGGACACATGACGCCCAAAGATGGCGAAGAGGCGGCGGCCAAGGTGGCGCGCCTCAAGCACGGGTGTGAATCGCGGGTGGAGTTGGCGGATTTGCCCGGGCCTCGCGAGGGGGCGTGGGTGCTGGCGGACGTGGTAACGGGCTTTGGGGTGGCGCGATCGATCCAGCGGTTTTATGCCGCCCGGCAGATGAAGCTGGAGGGGCAGCGCGCGGTGATCGAGGGCTTCGGGGCCGTGGGCGCCTTCGCGGCCTACTACCTGCATCACATGGGCGTGCGGACGGTGGCCACCAGCAGCAAGGGGGGCGAGGGCTTCCGGGTGGCGATCGACCCTGCGGGGCTGGACGTCGTGAGCCTGATCAAGAAGCGCGACGGCAACGCGCTGGAGACCCCGCCCAAGCGCAAGAACGCCAGCGTGATCGCCAGCGCCAAGGGCGAAGAGATCTACGACGTCGAGGCGGAGATCTACGTCCCCGCCGGCGCTTCGCACACCATCAACGGCAAGAAGATCAAGTCGCTCAGCGAGAGCGGCGTGAAAGTCTGGTCGTGCGGGGCCAACAACCCGTTTCGATACGACACCAAGCAGCGCGACCTCTCCAGCTGGGTGCTGGACATGCTCGACCTGCAGAAGAAGGCCGACAAGAAGTTCGCGATTCTGCCCGACTTTGTCGCCAACTGCGGCATGGCCCGAGCGTTTGCCTACCTCATGAGCGCGGGGTCGGTGGCGGAGGCCCCGAGCATCCTGAGCGACGCCGGCGCGACCATTGATCAGGCGGTCGACAAGGTGCTGGAAGGGCATAGCCGCAATACCGGGCTTTTGGGGCGCGGCTATCAGGTGTACATCGAGGAGTGACGAGGCGTACGAGCCCGAAACGCCAGCGAGGGTCACACCGGCGCTCGAATGCGAAGTTGTGCATCCCGGCGCCACGGTGACCCTCGCTAGCTTCGGGCTCGTAATACTTTGGGCTCGCTGTACCACTACCAGGTGTACTTGACGGTGTAGGTAATCACCCGCTCCTCGTCGGGCTTGAGCGTCACGGGGATCTGTACCAACTGGGTGTCCTGCTTTTCGTACTTCTCGCTGCTCTTGGTGATCTCCCAGTTGAGCCAGCGATAGAGGTGCTCCTGCACCAGCACGCTCACCGGCTCGGTCTTGTGATTCCGCACCGTGACCTCGATCGTCTCTTCGATTGAGTTGCGCCCGCTGTTGAGCTTGAACTCCACCTGGCGGCGTTCCCCCACCACGTCGAAGGCCTTGCCCAGCTTGACGAGGACTTTCTCGTCCTTGGGGGTGTGGCGGACTGAGTCCTCGCCGATGAACTCCAGGCTCTGGTCCGCCGGGTCGAGTTTGTTCACGCGGATGCGCCCGGCGGGCAGGGGCATGCCCATGCCTTCTTCCTTGCCGTTACGAAAGCGCAGGTAGACGTCGACGTCCTTGCGGCTCTGCACGCCCAGACTCTGCTCGGTGTAGGCCCCATCGCCCCC
>JAKFUN010000060.1 GCA_021732675.1 Phycisphaerales bacterium | reverse complement strand
CCTTAAGCCTCGCCCCCCGCGCCGCCTGTGCCCCCAACACTACCTCAAAGTTCTTCTCAAACCAGCGTCCCTGCTCGCACTTCCAAGCCGTCTTCTCCGCCGGCTCAAACTTCGTGAAAAACTCCGGCGTCGTCGCCACCACCGGCCACGCCCCGTCGTAGCTGTCCCCCAGTTGCACCGGAATCGCCCACTCCAAAGGCAGCGATCCCTTCAGCGACTCATACTCCGGGTACGTCAAGGGCTTGCCCGGCGCACCCGCGTAGAACAACCCATTCAGCACGCTCACCAACGGGCTCGCATCGCGGCTCACCAGCAGATGCACATTCCCCGTCCCCCGCTCAAACGCCTCCCGACCCGCAGAGCGCATCATAATCAGCACCAACATGAGCGCCACCGCCACACCCACGCTGGCGATGGTGGTGAGGGTGGAAAAAAGCCTGGCCTTCAAGCTTCGTGTAACAATGGTCCAGTCATTCATCGTCGTTGCTTCCTTGACGGCATCTCGCTTAAGTGGCACCGCTCTGTGGTGGCACCGCTCTCCAGAGCGGTGCGCCGACTCCGCTACCCCGCCCGAACACCGCTCTGGAGAGCGGTGCCACCCAAACCCACAGCCAACTCCGCCAACTTCTGCACCCGCTCAAACCGGGCGGCGATCGCGGGGTCATGGCTCACGCACAGCAACGCCGCCCCTTTCTCCCGACACGCCTGCTGAATCAGCCCAATCGCGATTGCCGCGTTTTCGGGATCCAGGCTCGCCGTCGGCTCATCCGCCAGCACGATGGCCGGCGCACACGCCACCGCCCGCGCCACCGCCACCCGCTGCTGCTGCCCCACACTCAGTTGCTCCACCAACGAGTTCTGCCTGGTGATCCCCAGACTGGTCAGCAAGCTTTCAGCCCGGGCACGATGCTCCGCCTGCGGCAACTCCGAGAACATCAACGCCGCCATCACGTTCTCGGCCGCCGTGAACCCCTGCAACAGGTTGAAAGTCTGGAAAATCATCCCGATGTGGGCCCCGCGATGGCGATCCCGGGCCGCTCCGCGCAGGGCATGAACATTCCTCCCCAGCACTTCGATCGTCCCCACCTCCGGCTCCATCAATCCTGCGATGAGGTGCAACAGCGTGCTCTTGCCCCCGCCGCTGGTGGCGCTCAGCAACATCTGCTCTCCGGGGGCAAGCACCAGCGACCCGACCTGCAGCGTGAAGCCGCCGTCGGCTCCGCGATAGGAGAAACGCAGATTGGAGATGTTCAACGCGGGCTTCGTGCTCGCGTCCATCGGCTTGTGATTGGTAATCATCGGCAGTTGTCCACTCCCTCACCGCGGCCACCCGAACCCCATGCACCCCACAGCCCGAAAGCCGCGGGAGCCTTTAGTGAACCAGTTGTAGTCCCCAAAGGCCCCCGCGTTTCCAGAACCGTGCACCCGTCGCACCAAGCCTCATTCCCCTCATGCCTAGGGCCTAGTGCCTAGTGCCTTCTTCTCACGGACACTCCCCGCCCGCGATCACATTCAGCACCGCGTCGATGTCACCCTGATCCACGTTCCCATCCCCGCTGAAGTCGGGATCAATCCCCGTCGGGTTGGCCCCACCAGCCACCACGTTGATCAGGTAATCAATGTCCCCCTGATCGGCGTTGCCATCCCGATTCAGGTCAGGGTCGCACCCACACTGCCCAAGCAACTGACACTCCGCCCACGCCCGCGCCGCTTCCACATCGGGGGTCCGCGCGTTCTCCCAAACAATTATCCAGAACGGCAGACTATCCGCCAACCCCGCGTTGCTCGTGAGCTGCATGGCGAGCAGATACACCCCTGGCTGCGCGGGGGAGAGCAGCGTGTACTCCAGGTGCCGGTGCCATTCGCCGTTGCTCGCCACCGGCAGCGAGAAGCCCTCGATCACTCCCGGCATCGACGGGGTCGTCATGAACAGAGTCGAAAAAGCGATCTCCAGGTTCGAGGAGGAGACATCGTCAAAGTTGCTGCCGTTCCACACCCGCAGCGCATCCAGCACGCGGATCCCGATGCGCGACCCGGGCGTGAAGGTGCCGGGGGGGCCGTCAAAGCCCGGCTCATCTGTGAAATGCGGCACCACCTCGCCCAGCCTCGCGGTAAACAGCCGCTGATCCGAGTCGATCGACCCGTCCTCGAAAATCTCTCCCGTGCGAATGGCGTTGCCCTCTACCTGAAGCAAAATGTCCCCCGGGTCCGTCTGGGCCTGCGCCACACCCGCCGCCCCGGCCAAGGCCACGAACACCGCCGAACCGATCAAGCGCCGCTTCATCATGATGCTTCTCCTTTGTCATCCTCGCCCCAGGGGCGAGCTGGACCCAACAAAACTCAATACTCGCCGCAGACTCCGTGCCTGCGTCGTTCTTCGCTCCCCCTACCGCGCCACCTGCGGGTTGAACTGGTTGGCTGCCGCGTCCGTGTAGATCTGGTCGAACCGTCTGCTCGCCGCGTGGGTGTCTAGGTACGCGTAGTTGCTCACCCCGCTCGCCGTGCCCGGCTGGCCGCCCCACTTGGAGGTACTCACCTGCGTCGCGGCTTTCGCCGGGGCCCGCGCCGCGTTCGCCCCCGTTCCCCAGTTCTCCACATGGCTGTGATCGCTGACCGCGAACTCCGGCGAGCCATCCGGCCCACCACTCTCCGTCATCAGAAAAAACTGCACCGTGCCCGCTGGCGCGTCGATCTTCCGCGCGTTGTCAAACGGCTCTCGATCCGAAAGCCCCGGTCCGTACGTGCGCGAGAGCCAGTTGTTCATCCCGTAGC
>JAKFUN010000020.1 GCA_021732675.1 Phycisphaerales bacterium | reverse complement strand
GTGTCGTTCCCCTCGCCAAAGAACCGAACCCGCTTGAACCCCGCCTCCAGCAGCAGCTCGCGAATCTCCGGCACCGTCCACAGACGCCAACGATAGGTAAACGCGCGAAAGAGCTTGGTCTTGTCCGGGAACTCAAAGTGAATGTGACAAATCAGCTCCGCGGTAATCGGGTTGTAGCGATGCTGCTCCCAGACATACGTAAAGCCCTTGCAGCGGCGTCGCTCCTCCTGCTCCTTCATCGACTCAAACCCGCCCCACACATCCATGAAGAGCGCCCCGTCCGCCGCCAGCGACCGCCGCACCGTCTTGAAATAGCCCCGCAGCGCCTCGCGGGTGTCAAAAATCCAATAGCTGAAGTTCATCGCCAGAATCGCATCCAGCCCCGACGACGCGCCCCTGGCCGGCTCCCTCACGTCCCGCCGCAGCAGCGCCACCCGGTCCCGCGCCTCCGCCGGCAGCTTCGATACGTTGTGGTCCGCCCCCCACTGCAGCGTCGCCAGATCCAGATCCAGCCCGATCGCCGTGTTCTCGGGGTGGCGCCTCACCCATTCGCACGACGAAAAGGCCGTCCCGCAGAAATCCTCCCGGATCTTCCGCGCCGGCCTGCCCCGCAGCCGCTTGAACTGGGCCTCCACAAAGTCCATCTCCGCCTCCGGGCATTGCACCGCCGCTTGGTACAACAGGTGCGGGTCCGAAGTCTTGGCTGTCAGTGGTGCTCGCTTGGCCATGCGTCTTCCTTCAGGCTCCCTCGGCGGCCCGCCCGGCACGGGCGGCCTCCTCAAGCCGCACGAACATAGCGACCCGCCAACCAGCCTGCGCACCCCCACCCCTACAATTGAACCCGATTTTTACCGGAAGCCCCATCGGGGTCTGGCCGATCTCACTACCTTTGCCCGTTCACCCCAACGACCCACAGGGAGTTTCGCATGCGTCTGACGATGGTTGGCACCGGATACGTCGGCTTGGTCACGGGCGTCTGCTTCGCGAACACCGGAAACAACGTCACCTGCCTCGACGTCGACGCCGGCAAGATCGAAAAGCTCAAGCAAGACATCTGCCCCATCTACGAGCCCGGCCTCACCGAGCTCATGAAGCACAACCACGCTGCCGGGCGACTCACCTACACCCTCGACAAAGCCGCCGCGTACAAAGACGCCGACATGATCTTCATCTGCGTCGGCACCCCCAGCGACGAACGCGGGCACACCGACCTGCGCTACGTCGAGGGCGCCGCCGACGACATCGGCGATGTCATCAAGAGCCTGGGCCCCGCCCAGACCCCCAAGGTGATCGTCGTCAAAAGCACCGTGCCCGTCGGCACCACCTTCATGGTCCGCGACCGCATCCGCGCCAGGGTCGGCCCCGCTATCCCATTCGAAGTTGCGGACAACCCCGAGTTCCTCAAGGAAGGCGCCGCCATCGAGGACTTCAACAAGCCCGATCGCGTCGTCGTGGGCGTCGAAAACGAACGCACCGCCCAGCTCATGCGCGACCTCTACGACCCGTTCGTCCGCAACGGCCACCCCATCTACGTGATGGACGTTCTCTCCGCCGAAATGGTCAAATACGCCAGCAACAACTTCCTCGCCACCAAAATCAGCTTCATCAACGAGATGGCCAACCTCTGCGAGGCCTACGGCGCTGACATCAGCCGCGTCCGCGAGGGAATGTGCAGCGACAAACGCATCGGCAATGCCTTCCTCTATCCCGGCCTCGGCTACGGCGGCTCCTGCTTCCCCAAAGACACCCTCGCCTGCATCATGATGGGCGACAAAGCCGGCATCGAAGCCACCCTCAGCAAAAGCGTTCACGCCGTCAACCAGCGCCAACGTGACCGCTTCTTCGACAAGATTCAGGCGCACTTCAAGCCCCAGGGCGGCCTGACCGGCAAAACCCTCGCCTTCTGGGGCCTCGCCTTCAAGCCCAAAACCGACGACATCCGCGAAGCCCCCGCCCTCACCCTCATGCGCAAGGCCCTCGGCTACGGCGCAACGGTCCGCGGCTACGACCCCGTCGCCGCCGAAAACGTCCGCCGCGAAATGGGCTCCCCCGCCCACATCATCGACGACATGTACGAAACCCTCAAAGGCGCCGACGCCCTGGTCATCTCCACCGACTGGGACGAGTTCAAAAGCCCCGACTTCGCCAAGATCGCCAAACTCATGAAGAGCCCAACCATCTTCGACGGGCGCAACTTGTACAAGCTGGCAAGCATGCGGCAGGTCGGCTTCAACTACTACAGCGTTGGCCGGGCGGCGGTGGTGGTGAAGTAGGACGGTCATCCTGCGCAACATTGATTACCCTCCCTTGTGACAAACCAAGGTCCGCAGCCGCCGCGTGATCGTCACGAGGTCCGTCTGCGCTCGCATCACCCGCTGAATGTCGCGATACGCGTCCGGCGCTTCCTCACACAGAGCCCTCGCCAGCCGCGCGTCATAGCACACCCCGCCCGTCTGGCGGCGAAGGTCCCCCGCCGAAAAGAACCGCCGCGCATCGGTGCGAGAGAGCCGCCTCCCCGCGCCGTGCGAGCTCGACCGCATGCTCGCGGCCTCACCCCGCCCCACCACATGAAACGTCTCTCCACCCATCGATCCAGGAATGATCGTCGCCTGCCCCTCACCCGCCGGACTCGCCCCCTTGCGATGCACCAGCAACTCTTCGCCCTCGTGACGCTCCCACTCCACCACGTTGTGGCTCGTTCCAAACGCGTCCGCGAACTCCGCCCGCACGCCAATCGCTTCCCGCAGCGCGGCCGCCGATCTTTCGAGCATCGCCAGTCGGCTGGCCGCGGCATACCTCAC
>JAKFUN010000102.1 GCA_021732675.1 Phycisphaerales bacterium | reverse complement strand
TCTCAAAGGGTTTCTGCCGACGCTGCTGGGCGGGTTGGTGCTGGGGATCGCCGGGCGTCTTGACCTGCCCCCCGGAGACTCCGCCCTGTGGCTGGCGATCATGTTTGCCAGCGTCCTTGGGCATGTCTTTTGTCCATGGCTGGGCTTCAAGGGAGGAAAGGGGGTCGCGACTTCGCTGGGGGCGCTGCTGGGGGTTTGGCCGGCGCTCACGATCCCCGGCCTGGGGGGATTGACTGTTTTTGTGGGGGTGTTGCTGCTGTGGCGGTATGTGAGTTTGGCGTCGATCGCCGCGAGCGTCGTGATCCCGGTGTGCGTGGCGGCGTGGTTCCACCTGGCCTCCATCGGCCTGGGTCCACACCCGGCCGGGCAGGTGAAAGTGGTGCACATGCTCCCTTATCTGGGGCTTACTGTGGCGCTGGGCGGGTTGGTGATCTACCGGCACAAGTCCAACCTGGCACGCCTGCGAGCGGGTACCGAATCCAAGATCGGAACCAAGGTTGCGCCCAAGCCAAACTAAGGACATGTTTACAATCTGCGGAGTCTTGCGCGATTCATCCCCTATAGAGGGTAACTGGCATATCGGACCAGAGGATGTTTTCCACGAAGAGAGGGAAAGTTCCTCGCGCGGGCCGATGAGAAACCCCTCGGGAGTTCTCGCCCTTGAGGCGTGTTCCGGAAGTTCCGGTGACACGATCTCTGCGGCCCGTGCTCCCCGCAGTGGGGCAGTCAATCATGTTGTCACGCCGAACTCGGTATGCTCGAGGCCCGATCGACCTTCGTTGTGGAACCGCTCCACGACCGGGAGATCGCCCCTTGGCCAAACTCAAACTTCATCGTGATGAGTCCAACGACCAGCCCCAGGGAAACTCTGATGAGGCTCCGACCCGCTTCCGATCCCCTGGAGAGGGGTGGACTCCCCGCATCGATGGCAGGCCGGCCGACGATGATTCGATCCGCGGGGCGGAAGCCGCGTTGGACCGGATCGACCGGGCGATGGCCAACCTGCGCGAGTTGATGGGCGAGAACTTCGAGGGGCCGGACGGTCCTCGGGCGGCGTGAGGCTTGTGCCAGCAACCGGCGCGGCGTCGCCGCTGACTGCCGGTGAAGCGGGATGAGTTCGACTTCGACGACCCTCGGCCTGCGCCGGGGGTTTTTTATTCCTTGGCTTTGACACGCACCACGACCAGGGTGAGGTCATCGGGGCGGGTGGCGAGCCCGGCGAACTGGCGGAGGTCCCAGAGAATTCGGTCGACGATGTCGGCGGCGGTGGCGTCGGGGCGTTCGGTGAGGAGGCGCGAGACCGCGTCGCGGGTTCGGCGTTTGCCGTAGCGCTCGCCGGCGAAGTTCACGGCGTCGCTGAGCCCGTCGGTGTAGCCGACGATGACATCGTGGGGGCGGATATCGAAGACGGCGCGTTGGTAGCGCTGGCTGGGGTCGATGCCCACCACCATGCCGCCGACGGAGAGCTCGAGGAACTCGAAGGCGCCGGAGGTTGGATGGCGGCGGATGACCATGGGGGGCTCATGCCCGGCGGAGCAGTAGGTGAGGCGCCACTTGGCGGGGTCGATGACGCCGTACCACAGGCTGGCGAACTCGTAGTCGCGGGTGTCGCGGCAGAGGGCCTGGTTGACGCGGCGGACCACCTCGTCAAGGTCGTAGACCTCTTGGGCGTGGGCGCGGAGGGAGGAGCGCACCGAGGCCATGAGCAGGGCGGCGGCGATCCCCTTGCCGACGACGTCGCCCACGACGACGCCCAGGTGTCCGGAGAGCTCAATGAAGTCGTAGAAGTCGCCCCCGAGCTCGAAGCTGGGGATGTACTTGGCGGCGACGTCGAGCTGCGGGACGTTGGGGACGCCTCGCGGGAGCATCCGGCGTTGCACGTCGGCGGCGAGCTGGAGCTGACGCTGGACGCGCTGTTCTTCTTGCTCGAAGCGGAGCAGGCGGGATTGTTCCAACGCCGCGGCGGCCTGATGGGCCAGCGAGGCGAGCAGGCGCTTTTCCTGGGCTTCGAAACTGCGAATGTGGCGGGAGTAGAGGCGGACGACGCCCAGGGTGCGGCCATTGAAGGTGAGCCCGCACTGAATGGCGGCGGCGAGGCCTTCGGCGCGGGCCTCGGTCTTGAGATTCACCCGGTCGTCGGCTTGCAGGTCCTCGATGACGACCATGTGCCCGGCGACGACGAGGCGATCAAAGACGCGATCGATGCCCAGGGGCTTGGGGTTGTTGAGCCAACTGGGGGAGAGGCCCCGGTGGGCGGTGAGCTGGATGTCTTCTTCGAGAGGGGCGATCCCGTCGTCGGGGTTGTCGTTGAAGAGGACGATGGAGCCGGCGTCGAGCTCGAGGACGTCCAGGGCGGAGTCGAGGGCGACCTCGAGCACGCGGTTGGGGCCGGCGACGCGCACGAGCAGGGAGCTCATTTTGGTGAGGGCGGCGATTTCGCGAAGACGATGGCGGAGCTCGAGTTCGTGCTGGCAGAGTTCTTCGACGGTGCCGGCCATGAGCGTGAGCACCGCTTCGAGGCGGCGGCGGGCTTCGGCGTCCAGGGGCGGGTCGCCAGCGCCGATGGCAAAGCCCCCGACCTTGCCCGGGCCGATGGAGATGGGCACCAAGGCCTGCGCGGGGGTGGTGGGCTGGGCGATCTCCCAGGTGCCTTTGGCGCGCGAGATGATGATGCGTCCGAAGGCGTCGACGAGGTCGACGCGCACACCCAGGAGCTCGGAGAGCGAGGCGCAGAGCGAGGCGAGCGAGCCGTCGGTGAGGAACTCGGTGATGGTGGTGGGGTGGTGGCTGCCGGTGCTGGGCGTGGGGGAG
>JAKFUN010000234.1 GCA_021732675.1 Phycisphaerales bacterium | reverse complement strand
ACCCCTCCCGCGATGGTGCTGATGGGGAACAACGGAAAGAGCGACCCCACGATCGCCCCGACCACCGACCCGACTACCGCCCCCAGCGCCCCGCGCTTGCTCGCTCCGCCTTTGGCCGCCCCCAGCGCCGAGGCCCCGAACTCGACCACTTCCGCCAACGCCGCCAGCCCGATCGCGACCCCGACCACCCACCACGACAGCAAGTCCGGCTGCCACAGCTTGATCAACACCGCCCCCAGCACGATCAGCCACGTCCCGGGCAGCGTCAGCAATGTCAGCACGATCCCCGCCAGCGACACCACCGTAAGGATCGTCGCGGCTCCCCAGTGCCCCCAGTCGATATTCGCAAGCCAGTTCATAAGAGAAGGCACCAGGCGCTCGGGCCGCGAAAACCCAGACACGACCAGGTTGACCCGCCGGCGACTCCCACCATGGAACGCGAACAGGTGAAGGTTGCAGGGTGTTCCGCACCCACCCACGTCTTACACCGCCGGCTTGTCTTCCGCCGCGGCCCCGGTGCTTTCTTCGGATTTCGCCGCCACGGCTTCCGCCGCTTCCTTGGCGGCCCGATCCGGAAACGCCGCCCGCTCCATCGCCAAAACCCACTCCTCAACCGGCTCGTACCGCAGCAGGTCAAGGTCCACCACCTTGCCCCCAAGCTCCCCGTGCCCGGGCTTGATCTTGATATCCACGTACAGCTTGTGCCAGCGGCGTTTATCCACGTCCTCAATGTCCGACGGCACAAAGCTCTTGCCGTTGGGCAACGTCAGCCGCTGCGTCCCCGTATCAAACGTGAAGACCCGGGCCCGCACCCGCGTAATCAGGAAAATCATGTACGAACCGATCCCAAATCCCGCAAAGGTGATCACCCACTGCACCGGAATATCAAACGCCGAAAGCGGACTGGGCGACCGGGCCGGAGCACCGTTGCCGCTGCTGGTCCAACGCTTCTTGAGGTCATTCAGGCGGGCAGAGGCGTCGTTGACCTCATCCCCCCGAAAGTCAGTCCGGGGGATCGCCGTCGCCCGCGCCGCCTCCCGTTGGCCGATCAACGCCAACGAGTCCAGCCACTGCGCCAAAGCCCGGTCGGCG
The DNA here is from genome assembly GCA_021732675.1 of Phycisphaerales bacterium. Taxonomy (GTDB): domain Bacteria; phylum Planctomycetota; class Phycisphaerae; order Phycisphaerales; family UBA1924; genus RI-211. Next base: position 1,766 of record JAKFUN010000234.1, on the reverse strand, counting down.
TTGTCCAGTTGATTCGATTCCAGCCGCTTTTTGAGCTCGGTCCGAGCCGCCTCAAAGTCCGTCACGCTCGCGCGGCCATCCAGCGACCCCCGCACCGCCTGGTACTGGTCCAGATACTGAAACTCATACCACTCCGACGCCTGCGCCCCCCGCTTTGGGTAGGCATACAAAGCGTCCACCAACCCCCACGCACCAAATCCAATCAGCACCACCCCGATCAGCACCATGCGCAGCGACCACTTCTGGCTCACCACCGAGCGCAACACCCCCTGAACGGGAGAAGAGCCGGGGGCGGGCGACGAGGCGTTGTTCGGGGCGTCTGTCATTCGGGGTGATGCTATTCCCTTCGGATGGCCGACCCGAGGAACTTTGCCTCACTCTCCCGGATCTACGTCATCCACCCTATCCAGGGCACATGCCCACCAACGCTCCGCCAGGGTGGGGCCTCCGGGTCGGTCCATCAAGCGCGAAAACCCCCCGGAATCCACGGCCCGTATCGGAATCCGCGGATATTCACGTCGGGTCGTCAGCGCCTTGGTCAGCCACAACGAGTGAAGCTGCCGCGCGACTTCGCCCGAGTTCATCGTGGTACGGCGTTTCCAAAAGCCCATCACCATGACCCCCAGTATACCGATCGCCCCATTCCAATGACAAATTTCACGCGGTCTTGACTGGGCGCTCATGCTTCTCTGGCGACTGTCCCCTTCCACGCCACGTTCGACGCCCCAGCAGGTGGAGCCGGTAACTCTCCCACTGGATCAGCGTCATCACCAACACCGCCGCCCCCGGGAAGAGCCTTGTCACCGTCGCTGCCCCCGGGTTGGGGTCCGCCGCCACTGCGAGGTTGCGCCCAAACACCTGCCCGATCTGCACCATCGCCAGGCCCATCGCCAGCGCCCACAGCCCCCCCGCCAACGGTTGCCCGCTCACGCTCGCCCACACCAGCCCCAGCGGCGGCAACACATACCCCACCCCGTGCACCACCGTCAAAAACACCAGCAACGCCAGCGACGACAGCCCCTCGAAGGCGTTCTTGGTGAACCCTCTCCAGGTTTGGTCCCACCCCCGATACATCCGACACTCCAGCACGTCGCTCCCATCAAACAAATCCGTCTTGAACCCCGCCCGGCGCAGCGCCCGAGGCATCTTCACCCCGTCGTGCATCGAATCCCGAAACCCCGCGTGCCCCCCGCTCGCGTCATATCCCGCCCGGCTCACGCACAAAAACTGCCCGCACGCCGCACTCGCGCTCGGATCCAGCGTCTTCCTCATGCGCCCGAACGGCAGATACATCAGCAAGATGAAGAAAATCATGGGCACCGCCATCGCCTCGCCCACGGTTCCCAATACCTGCCTGGGAAACGCGCTCACCATCCCCAGCCCGTTCTCCCGACCCATCGCCACCGCGCGAGCCACGCACGAAGGCGCGAATCGCACATCCGCATCCGTGAAAATCAACCACTCGCCCAGCGCCGCCCCCGCCATCCGCCAGCACGCGTGCTGCTTGCCATTCCAGCCCGGGGGCAGCGCGATCGTGTCAACCCGCCGCACCCGCGGATCCGCCTCGCAGAGCCGCGCGAGAATCCGAGGCGTCTCGTCCGTGCTCTGATCGTCATACACAAGCACCTCAACGCTCGCGTCGGTGCTGGCCAGAACCGCCCGGACGCACGCCTCAATGTTCGCCGCCTCATTGCGAGCCGGGATGCACACCGAGATCAGCGGCTTGGTGTTTCCCGCTTCTTGTGGCGCGGGCTTCCAGCTCGTGT
>JAKFUN010000092.1 GCA_021732675.1 Phycisphaerales bacterium | reverse complement strand
GCGGATCTCGCGGTGAGCCGCAGCGGGGCGGGGAGCGTCGCCGAGGCGTGGTGCGCCCGCGTGCCCAGCGTGTTTTTGCCCTACCCGTACCATCGCGACCAGCACCAGAAACACAACGCCCGGGTGCTGGTGGAGGCGGGCGGGGCGATGGTGGTGACGGATCATATTGAGGCCGCCAAGAACCAGATTGAGGCGGGGGGCGCGATCGCAACCCTGTTGAGCGCGCCCGAAGAGTGCGCGGCGATGCGGAGAGCCCTCGAGAGACTTGGCCCTGCCGACGGGGCGGCCCGGGTCGCCCGCCTTCTTGCTCGGGCCTCACTGGCCTGATCGGCCAAGCCCCTATCGCCCCGAATCGACAGGCCCCTTCGCCCCCCTCTTGGCTGGCCAACAATACGAACATGACCAGCGTGACGATCGCCATGACCACCGACGAGCCGGCCCCCGCCTCTCCGGTCGCGACGGCTCCGCCCCCGCAGGCGAGTACGAAGCCTGCCCCGAGCAAGCCGAAGCTGGACGCGCTGCCGCCGTTTCGAGTGCTGCTGCACAACGACGACGCCAACGACATGGTGTATGTGGTGGAGACGATTCTGGAGTTGACGCCGCTGAACAAGGAACGGGCGGTGACGGCGATGCTGGAGGCGCACACCCAGGGGTTGTCGCTGTTGCTGGTCACCCATCGGGAGAAGGCCGAGCTCTATCTCGAGCAGTTTCAGAGCAAGAAACTGGTGGTCACCATCGAGCCGGCGACCTAGCCCATGCCCGCGACGCCCTCTGACAACTCGCCTTCGGATCACGCCGGGCTGGAGGCTGGGCCGCTGCTGATTGTGACCGGGGCGCACCTGGCGGCGGAGGTGCATGATCGCCCGCTGGCGTACGCGATGCGCGAGCAGGTGTTGGCGGCGCTGGACGCGCGGGAGTTGGCGTTTGATCCGGGCGAGATCATCGTGTGCAGCGACTTGTGGGTGATGAATCAGGATGACCTGCGCACCCGCCCGACGATCAGCATCGGCTCGCCGGGGGTCAATGCGTTGTCGGCGTTTTTGGCTTCGCGATTGCCCAGCGTGTTGGCGGTGGATGGGGTTTTTGTGGTGCAGATGCAAGAGGAACCAAACCCGGTGGCGTGCTGCTGGGGGCGGGACGCGGCGGCGACTGGCGCGGCGGTGGAGGCGTTTGCGCTGCGGCACCTTGAGGCGTTTTTGGACGCGGTGGAGGGGGGCGGCTGAGATTGGTGTGGACATGCCAAGCACCGGCCCGAAGTGGGTCGGTGTTTTTTTATGGGTTCTGCTTCCGTTGGGCGCGTGGCTGGTCTTCCCGTCCTTGGGCGTTGTGGCGCTCAAGGACGATCTTTAGGCACGGCGGCAACGGCGATGGTGGGCGGAACCTCTGGCCGACGCCGCGAGATGGAGAGGAGAGAAGGGTGGGAAGGACACGGGCTGGAAGCCCGTGCCACGGGAAGGGGGAACTGGATTTGTGGGGCGATTAGGCGGCTTTGGCGATGCAGACGGCGGTGACGTCGTCGCCTTGGTGGAGGGAGCCGGCCTGGCTGTCGAGCATGAGCTGGAGTTCGGCGAGCATGCGGGAGCCGGGGTTACCGGAGTCACCCTTGAGGGCTTTGGCCATGTCGCTGAGCCAGCGGCCGCGTTTTTCTTTGGGGTCTTGGGAGGCGGTGCTGGGGAAGGCGGCTTCGAGGCCATCGGTGTAGAGGAGGAGGGATTCGTGGTCGTCGATGAAGAATTCGGCCTGGTCGAATTCGGCGGCTTCGAAGACGCCCAGGAGGGGGCCGCGGGTTTCGATTTCGCGGCTGTCGCCGGCGCCGATGAGGATGGGCATGGGGTGACCAGCGCCGGCGAGGGTGACGCGGCGGGAGTGGGCGTCGATGACGCCGTAGACGGCGGTGGCGAAGCGGCCGGAGCCGACGCACATGTCGCACATGCGGGCGTTGAGGGTTCGGAGAACTTCGGCGGGGGGGAGGATGCGGCCGTTGTCACCTCGGGTGGCGAGGCCGCTGGTGAGGACCATGGTGAGGAGGGCGGCGGGGACGCCGTGACCGACGGCGTCGGCGAGGAGGAAGGCGGCTTTGCCGTCGCCGATGTCGCGGACGTTGTAGACGTCTCCAGAGACGAAGTTGACTGGGCGGAAGAGGACGTTGATGTCGAGGCCTGGGAGGTGTGGGACTGGGCTGGAGGTGAACTCGCGTTGGATGCTGGCGGCGAGGTGGAGTTCTTCGTGGAGGCGGTCCATCTCGTGGCGGATGCCGCCCTGGCAGCGCATGGCGAGTTGGACTTCGCGGCCTAGGAGGCGGACGGCTTGTTGGCGTTCGCAGAGGGCGTAGAGCATTCCGGCGAGGGTGCGTGGGTCGGCGTTCCAGGATTCGAAGATGACGCCTTGGCGTTGGAGGAGTCGCCAGTCGGTGGGGTCTTCCATGAGGAGGACGCCGGGGACTTGGTGTTCGAGGAGGCCTTCGGTGAGGCGATCGATGCGGGAGGCGGGTTCGTCGCGGCTGAGGACGGCGAGAACGGCGTCGTCGCCACGCACGGGCTGTGGGGTTTCGGGGGAGAGTTCGTTGACCATAAGGTCGACGCTGACTTCGCGGAGGACCGGGGGGGAGCCGGTGGGCCAGGCGGCCTTGAGGGGCGTGAGCCAACGGGGCCAGACCTGGCGCACGGAGTCAGAGGTCACGACATGGAGCGTCGGCTGCGGCAAGGAAAGAGGCCCTCATACCCCGGAATGGGTCCCGGTAGTAGTACAGGGCACATCGACCTATTTTGCGAGCTTCTTCAGAGCGTCGACGTCGAGATCTACCTTATCGCCCTTCTTGAGTTTGAGGGCGTCGAGGGAGTCGGCTTTGAGTTCGATGACAAATTGGGAAGCGAAGCCGGAAGGGTACTTTTTTAGGCGGTTTTCGTAGGCGTCGTTGGTCCAGGTCCAGGCGGGGGCGTCGGCGA
>JAKFUN010000158.1 GCA_021732675.1 Phycisphaerales bacterium | reverse complement strand
CAACAGTCCCACCCCAACCGAACCAACCTCGCCGCCCGGCCGACTGATCGATGGGGAGCCCGAAGTGCCCCGGGTCCGGGCCAACTTCTCGCTCTTTGGGCTCTATGCCCCTTCCGCAGACATTCACAACAACCGGGGCAGCGTCGACACCGCCCGGGGCGGGGGCGAGCTCGGCGTCGACATCCCGGTCGCCCCGGACCGCTTCGTCAGCCTCTCATTTTCCGGTGAGTACTCGAGCTACGACTTCCAAGACGCCTCGGGGTTCCCGGGCGATCCCTCTCGCGGGCCCTGGCAGGACGTGACTGTGCTCTCCGTCGGCGTGGCATATCGCGCCAAGATCGACGAGGATTGGAGCTATTTTTTGGGGCTTTCCGGCGATGCCTCCTTCGAGCGCGGGGCCGATTTCAACCACTCCCTGACCCTCTCGGGCGTGGGCGGGGCCAGCTACGCCTGGTCCAAGGACCTGCGCGTCGGTTTCGGTCTGGCCGCGGGCTCTCGCCTTGAGGACAGCATCTTTGCCCTCCCGATCCTCACCCTGGATTGGACCCCGGCCGAGAAGTGGAAGCTCTCCACTACCACCGGCCTCGGCAATCGCAGCGCCGGACTCACCCTCTCATACGAAGTCTGCGACACCATCACCCTGGGCCTCTCCGGCGGGTTTGAGTCGCGCGAGTTCCGGCTCGATCGCGAGGGGCCGATCCCCGACGGGGTTGGGCGCGATTATCGCCTCCCGCTGATCCTCACCGCGAAGTGGATGGCGGACCCGCAGGTGGAGCTCACCCTTGCCCTAGGCGCCAACCTCTGGGGCCAGTTGCGCGCCGAGAACTCCAACGGCGATCGCCTGTCGCAAGAAGAACTCAGCCCGGGATTCCTGGTCGGGGGCGGCGTCCAGTTTCGCTTCTAGCGCAGGTTGAGTTCAGCCGGAGCGAGCTGCAGGGACGAGCCCACAGCGCGGGCGAGGGTCACCGTGGTGAAGTCACGCGAAAGTCACCCACGCTGGCGCCGCGGGCTCGTAGGGGCACGACGCTCTGATTGAACTGAATCCGCTTTAGTAACTCGCGTGCCGAGCCGCGGCGAACCGGATCGAGGCTTCCATCCCGTCCACCATCTTCGAGATGTTGAAGTCCTGCGTGACCGTGGCCCGCGCCCCACGGCTGAGGCGCGCGCGCAGCTCCGGGTCGGTCAAGATCAACCCCAGCACCCCGCCCAGCGCGTCGGCATCCCCGTCGCGATAGCAGCACCCGTTGACCCCGTCTTGGAAGGCCTCGATCTCGGGGTTCTGGGCCGTCATGCGATCCGACGTGACCACCGGCAGCCCGTAGGCCATCGAGTGGATCAGGCTCAGCCCGATGTTCACCGGGTAGCAGAAGACCGAGGCGCTCAGGAAGTACGGCGCTAGCCGTGCCTCTTCATAGATCGCGCCCGCGAAGACCACCGAGTCTTGAATCCCCAGCGACTTTGCGAGTTGCTTCAGCGAGTCCCCCTCCGGCCCGGCTCCGATGATCACGACCTTGAGGTCGGGTACGTCCCGGCGCAGCGAGGCGGCCGCGTTCAGCAAAAGATCGACCCGGTTGCTCGCTGTGAGTCGCGAAACAAACAGAATCACCGGCCCGTGCAGCCCGTGCTCGCGACGAAACCCCGCCAGCCCCGCCGGGTCCGCTTCCCACCGCTCCTTCGCGGCGTTGATCGCCGTGATGTCCAGCGTGTTGAGCGCCACAAAGACTCGCTCCGGCGCGGAATATCCCCGGTCGATGAAGCGCTGCGCCGAGGTGTGGTTGTAAAAAAGCACCGAGTCGGCGAAGTCGGCCAGGGCCCCGCGTGAGTTCTCCCGCAAACGCGTCTCCGCCTTCGAATAGCCATGCCCCCACAGCACCGTCCCCACGTTGTTCCAGCGGGCCTGAACCAATGCGGGAAGCAGCGTGATGTATCGCGTGCTCCAAGAAAGCACCAAAACGTCCGCGTGCCGCGGCGTGGCGTACCGGTAGTGCGCCGAGTGCCAGCGAAGCTCCGAGCCCAGTACCTTGAACTCGTGCATCGGCGTCAACACCCCGGCAAACCCGTCGGGCGCCACACTGGGGATGCCCTTCTCGTTCCCATACGCCACCAGCAGGTCAATACCCGGCCGCTTGGCCAACTCCCGAAAGAACGGCACCCGATACTGCGCCAGCGCCGGCTGCTGGATCACCACGCGCAGCGACCCCCTGCGGGCGACTCCGGCTGAGCTGGGCTTGGGAGTGGTCATCGCTGCGTGCGCCTTCGTTGCTTGAGGTTCGTCGCCAGCATACGCCCCGGAACGCGGATTTTCGACCCGCCGACCCACCCCGGATAGCGAAAGAGCCCGGTCTGCGAAGACCCGGGCCCTGCACATCAGCTTCCTGGCGAACTTATGGCTGCGAATCGCCCGAGGGCGGCGGGGGCGTCGCCGGCTGCCCGCGTGTAAGCGCATTCTGAATCGCCCTCAGAATCGACTGGCGGCTCAGTGTGGTCGTCGACTTCGAACGCACCTGCCGATTGTTGTTCAGATAAATCGGTGCCGAACTCGACCCCGACGAACCCGAACTCCCCGACGAGCCGCTCGATGAACTCCTCGATGATGCCGACGAACTCCCCGACGAACTCGAACGACTCGAACCGCTCGAAGCACCCGACGACCCCGAAGAACTCGCACTCCCCGACGACCCGCTCGAGGCTCCCGACGAAGACGAACCCGACGAGCTCCCCGAAGACTGTGCGCTCGAACCGCTGCTCCCCGACGAGCCTCCGCTGCTCGGCCCCGCCGGCGGGTTCTGGCCCGAGCCAGAGTTGTTCCCGCCCGCGCTGCTGTTATTCACGACCGTCGCCCGCAGGAATGGGTTGCGCGACTTGGCAGTGCTCGGCTGCGAACGATTCCCGCCGCGCCCTCCTGAACCCACCGGTGCCGGAGGCGGCGTCGTCACGAAGTTCGAACCCCCCCCGCC
>JAKFUN010000074.1 GCA_021732675.1 Phycisphaerales bacterium | reverse complement strand
GGAGCCTGGGCCCGCGCCAGGGTCAGGCGGCGGGGGCGGGGGGTTCCGCAGCGTTTCGAGCTGCTGGTTGAAGGTGCTCCAGAAGGGGCCGATGTCGGAATCAAAGTAGCTCTGCAGCGAAGCCCGTTCCTGCTGGGTCGTTACGTTGCCCCACATGATCACGCCGATGGCGCCCGTCTGCTGCGGGACGGTAATGGAGTTGCGCAGGTTGAACTCGCTGAGGAAGACGTTGCGCAACGAGGGCGTAGAGTCGTGATAGAGGTACCAGATGTAGGGCAACACCGGCTTGCCCCGCGCCACCCGCATGGCCTCCTGAATGTTCCCGCGGATGTAGTCGGTGTTGTTGGTGAAGGAGTCCTCGGGAAAGCCCCATCGCGGGTTGTTCACGCTTCGATAGAAGGTGTAGACGCAGGGGAAGAAGACGTCCACCTCGTCGGCCAGCCAGCCGATTTCCGTGTCATTGTGCCCGGGGATCTGCTCGCGTTCCTCGCGAAACTGGTTTCCGCTGACCGCGAAGGGGAAGTAATAGCGGTTCGGCAGCCCGTAATACCCCCACTTGGCGGTCGGGCGAAGCCGTTTGCATTCGCGGATGGTGCGTGTGAAGAACTCGCGGGTCGCCGCCAGCCAGGTCGACTTGAAGACATCTTCCTGTTGTTCGACGGTGAGCCCTGCCAGAAGCAAAGCGCGATTCTGGCGGATGTAATCGCGCCAGTCATCGAGATAGTCCCGATCCTCGGCGTCGTACGGAGCCGTCGAAGGCGCGTTGTATAGCCCATACCAGCGGGGGAGCCAGGTCTCATAGTCAACCGTGGCATAGCCGGCCCAGTTCGGGTCCGGGATGTAGTACTCGATCAGCCGCCTCACCTCCGCCAGGTGCGCTTCGTAAAAGGCCTCTCGCCCGCCGGGCCACAACTCGATCATGTGCGGACCCTGCTTGGGGAACCGTCCGAACCCGCCTTCGGTGAAGAGCACGACATCGTTCTCGATGGGCACAGTCCCGGTCTGGATCTGCGGGAGCGTACTGCCCACCCCCCAGTGGAGCCTGAATGGCCCGGGGACATTCGAGGATTGCGCAGAGCACACCGCCGCGCTCGAAACCAGCGCGAACGCAGCAAACCCGCGCGTCACAAAGAAACTCGCCATGTCGTTCTCCTCCCGTTGAGCCAAAGCCCACAGACTCCACTCGTATCGGGCGCTCCGCCCCCCGACCCGAGTGATTGAACCCGAACTCGATTTTTCACATGCCGCCCGACGTGCTTGTTCTGACGTCGCGGCTCTTGCCACCCGCGACGACTATCACCCCGCCATCCACCAACCCAAGTGGATAACTCGAACCCAGACCTGGTTTTTCCGTATGGTCTACCGCCGTTGGGGTTGGGCAAGACGCTCGTTCCCGAGCGGCCTTCGACCGATACCCTATGCTACGTGCCCCGCAACGCTGCGGTTCTGGGTGCACGCGGATGTTTTCGGACCTCGCTTCACCTCTTTCGGGGAATTTACCCCAAGGTTCTGCGCTCCCATGACCACCGTGCTGGGTATTCTGGTTTTGTTAGTGTTGGCGATCTGGATGGTAGCCAGCTACTTTCGCCCACCCTTGGCCTTCGTCTTGATCGTGGTCCTCTACCCGCTCAAGCAGCTCCAGCAGACCTACCTCAGCTTCTTCGCCACGAACACCTCGTCCTTTAACTTCCTGGTTGGGCTGTCGGTCTTGTCGGGGGTGTACGGCGCCATCTCGCGCCGGCGCACCCCCTTTGCAGGGTACAACAACCCCTTCCTCGCGGTCACGGCGGTGCTGTACATCTTTGCGGTGACGGCGATCCTGTGGTCTCCCTCCCAGCAAGAGGCCATCGGGCACCTCATCATCGGCGCCCCCTATTGGGCCATGCAGTTGATCCTGATTCCGCTCTTGTTCGCGACGGTCAAGGAGTTCGGCGCATCGATGAAGCCCACGCTCATCTTCGCCTCGATCGTCGCGGTCCTCTTCCTCACGAGCCCCTTCGGGAAGTACAACAACGGGCGATGGGTGCTGCAGATCGGCTTCACCTCGCAGAACGACTTCGGAAACCCACTCGCCAGCGCCCAGATGGGTGGGCAGATGGCCTTCATCGCCGCCCTGCTCTACCCGGGGGCCCGCAGCATCTTTTGGTCCATGGTGCGGGTGGGGGCCCTGATCCTCGGCCTGGCGCTGGCGGTCCAGGCCGGCTCGCGCGGACAGCTCGTCGCCTCGGTCTTCATCACCGTTCTCCTCTACCCGATCGCCCGCAAGGTCAAGGACCTCAAGCAGTTCATGCTCACCTCGGCCGGCTTCGCGGTGATCGCCGGTGTGGGCTATCTCACCATCTCGATCCTCACGGGCGACCAAGACGTCGGCGGGCGTTGGAGCCTGGAACTGGCCGGCAACCACCTCGCCTCGCGCAGCCTCGAGGCCAGCAGGCTCTTGTCATGGTGGTGGTCCGAGCCCACCAGTTGGCCTTTCGGCCTGGGCGCCAACGCCTTCAGCTCGATCCCCGGGGCCGGCGAGGGATACGTGCACAACGTGCTCGTCGAACTCCTCTGCGAATATGGCCTGTTTGGGCTGGGGCTCTTCGGGGTGCTGTGCATCATCACCTTTCGCCACGGCAAAGAGCTCTTCCGCCGCCACGCCGACGATCCCTCCGCCCGCGGGGTCGTGGCCATCCTCATCGCCATCGCCCTCTACTCCTTTTTCCTGTCGCTCAAGCAAGGCGCGCTGCTGCAAGTCCCGGAGCCCTACTACTTCTGGCTGCTCATCGTCCGCATCAACTGCGCCGAGCGATTGGCCATCGCCTCCTATCAGGCCCAGCTAGACGAGCACGAGGCCTATCACGCCAGCGCGTATCCCGGCGCACACCCCGGCTACGAAGAAGTCGCCGCGGCCTACAGCCAGGGCGGCAACTCCTGAGCCCAACGGTTCACTCCCCCTCGGCCAACATCTCAAACTCGCTCGCCCCCCCGGCACGCC
>JAKFUN010000206.1 GCA_021732675.1 Phycisphaerales bacterium | reverse complement strand
CCGCAGGCGTTGGTGACGACGCAGTCGTAGCTCGCCTGGTCGATGGGTCGGAGGTTGGTGAGCGTGAGGAGAGGTGTAGCGGCGGAGGGATTGGCAGCAGTGTCGATCGGGATCGTGTTTCTACGCCAGCGGTAGGTGATGGGGCCCACGCCCGAGGCGGTGAGAGAGAAGGTGGCGGTCACGGCTGGGCACGAGATGATGGGGCGGGGCTGGGTGCCGATGGTCGGGCTGGTGCCGGTGATTCCAAAGCGCCCGAAGTAGGCGGAGGCCTGGCCGCCGGCGCTAAGGAAGTTGCCGCCGATGACGACGCCGCCGTCGGGGAGCCCGCCAACGGCGAAGACATCACCCCCGGCTCCGGTACCGAGCGCGCTCCAGGTGTTGGTCGTGGGGGCGTAACGAGCGACGCGATTGGCGGAGATGCCTGCGATCTGATCCCCCCAACCGCCGCCGACGATGACGTCGCCGTTGGGGAGCGTGGCGAGGGCAAAGACTCCGGTGACGGGGCCGGAGCCAGTGGAGGACCAGGTGTTGGTCGAAGGGGTGTAGCGAGCCACGCCGGCGTTCGTGAGAGGCCCGGCGTTGTTGAAGCTGCCGCCGACGATGACATCGCCATTGGGCAAGAGCGTGAGAGCAAAGGCATCACCGTCCAGGCCCGTGCCCAGGGGGGACCAGGTGTTGGTGGAAGTGTTGAAGCGAGCGATGCGGTTGGCGGGAGCCCCGCCAGCGGTGGTAAAGCTGCCGGCCGCGATGATGTCGCCGTTGCTCAGGCCCACGATGGCATTGACGCGGATACCAATGCCCGCGCCCAAGGGGGACCAGGTGTTGGTGGAGGGGCGGTAGCGGGCGATGCCGTTGGCGGCGAGGCCCCCAGCCGTGGTGAAGACGCCCGCGACGACAACATCGCCATTGGGCAGCCCGGCGACAGCCGTGACGAGGTTGTCAACGCCAGAGCCAAGGGCGGACCAGGTGTCGGTCGATGGGCGATAGAGCGCGACGAAGTTGGCGGGAATGCCTCCAGCGCTGAAGAAGCCGCCGCCAACGACGACGTCGCCGTTGGGAAGCGCCGCGACGGCTACAGCGCTGCTGACGCCGCTGCCCAGGGGGGACCAGGTGTTGCTCGCCGGGGTGTAACGGGCGAGGTGGTCGGCACGGATAGGACCGGCGTTGATGAAGTCGCCGGAGATGATGACATCTGCGTTGGGGAGCACGGCGAGCGAGCGCACGACGTTGTTGATCCCGGAGCCAATCTGCGTGAACGCTGTGGTCGCGGGGGAGAAGCGGACGAGACGGTTGGCGACGACGCTGGTGGCGAAGGAGAACTGCCCGCCGATCAGAACATCGCCCCCGGGGAGGTTGACAATAGAGTCGACGTCGAAGTCAACCCCTTGAGACAGACGCGACCAGGTGGAGGTATTGGGCGCAAGGCGTGCGAGGTAGTTGAAGTTGAACCCGCCCCCGGCGTTGGTGAAGCGTCCGCCGACGAGCAGCGTGCCGTCGGGCTGCGGGGTCAGGACATTCACGAAGCTGCTCGTGCCAGCGCCCAGGGCCGACCAGGCCCCGGTGGCGACGGTGAACCGGGCGATGTTGCTGGCGGGGACGCCGCCGGCGCTGCTGAAAGCCCCGCCCGCGATGATGTCCCCGTTGGCAAGCGTCGCGATGGCAAAGACGGTGCTGTTGACGCCGCCGCCCAGGGGGGACCAGGTGTTGGTGGAGGGGCGATAGCGGGCGATGCGGTTGGCCGCAACGCCACCGGCAGCGGAAAAAGAACCTCCGACGATGACATCGCCATTGGGTGCTATCGCCAAGCTGCGGATGTCGAAGTCTGTGCCGTTGGTGCTGCCCACGCCCAAGGGGGAGAAGGTGTTGGTCGTGGGGTTGTAGCGGGCGATGTTGTTCGCCAGCACCCCGCCGGCGACGCCGAAGGACCCCGCAATCAGCACGTCGCCGCCGGGGAGGGTGAGCAGCGCGTTGACGCCGAACCCGCCCGGGGTTCCGATCCCGGTGCTGGAGGTACCCAGTGGCGACCACAGACCAGTGCTAAAGGAGTATCGAGCGACGTTGTTGACGGCGAAGGGGATGTCGCCCGCGAGGCTGAAGCTGCCCCCGACGATGATGTCGCCATTGGGCAGCAGCGCCACACTGTTGCACGCGAGGTTCGTGCCCGAGCCGAGAGGGGTGAAGGTGTTGGTGGAGGGGCGATAGCGGGCGATGTTGTTCGCCAGTGTGGTCCCGGCGATGTTAAAGAACCCCGCAAGAACGACATCCCCATCGGGGAGCACGACAGAGGAGCGGACTGAGACAGTGCTGACCCCGGGAACGCCAAACCCGGGCTGCCACCCCGTGGGGCACTGCGCCAACGCTGGGCCGCCTCCGCCGATTACGCCCAGCAGACTGAGGCAAAGCGCCAAGATCGTCGCCAGTACGGTCTTGGACGACGAGGAGGGTGTGAAGCGCATCGTTTTTTCTCTTCTGTAAAAGCGTGAAATGAGATTCAGCGTTGGTCGACGGAGTGCGATCGTGTGCCGATTAGGATTAGTTAAAAGTATACCACAGCGGGTAGGATGTGCACACACCCAGGGTGAAAGATGCGCAAAACCTGGGGCCTATGCGCGGATGAGGAGCGAACAACATCCTGCCAGGCGCGGGTTCCGTACGGACTCCGCTAGTAATTATAGTTCACATCTGCGAGTTCTCGGGCTCGCTGAAAAAGGCACGCCGGAAGTCGAATCTGAGCAAGCCGAGCGTGAGCAGTTGGGCGAGAGCGAGAACTCTCGCCGTTGGAACTGAATGTTAAACGTGCTCTGGGCCCCGGCCTGAGGTCACGCCTTGAACGCACCCTTGAACGCCCCGACCGCGTCCATGAGTTGTTTCTCAAGAGCCTTGACGTCCTTCTTGCTAGCGAGTTCGTTGCGCAGGGCCTTGGCGGTGGTGAAGCTCCCTCCCGCGATCACGTCCCCGCCCGGCAGCACGGACAGGGCGTAGACAACAAAAATGTTCGTCCC
>JAKFUN010000023.1 GCA_021732675.1 Phycisphaerales bacterium | reverse complement strand
GCGGCCCCGCGGGGCAACGCCCATCGCACGGTCATGGGCCCGGGCAGCTCGATCTCCGCCGCGAATGCCGGGGCCAGCCGCGCATCGCCCACCACCGCGGGGGGCGTCCAGCGCCGCTCCCCCGGCGCGGGAACGATCTGCAAACCCAGCGAGCTCAGAGGCACCACCCGGGCACTCTGAAACACCAGCGCCCGCAGCTCGCCCACACGCAGCGTGGCGTTTGGAGCGGGCGTCTGCGTCCCCGCGATCGTCACATCGCCGGCCGCCGAGAGCTCGATCTTGGAGATCGACACCGCCGAGCCATTGTGCAGCCAGGCCCACGCTCCGCCCACCGGCTTGACCGGGTTGGCAAAGCTCACGCTGACCACCCGATCAATCGGCAGCTCCGAGGTCGCGTGATCGCGCTCCAGGAGCAGCTTGGCGCCCAGTCCGGCGACGAACCCTTCGAGCGAGTCCCCATTGGCCAAGATCGCGGCATCACTCGTCGCAATCGGACGCCTAGAGGCCAACGCCGACGTCGGGGCCAGCAGCACAAACCCCGCCTGATCCAGCGGGAGCTCGACGCGCCCCCACACCAGGCTCTCCCACGCCAGCTTCTCCCCCGGCGCTTCCTGCGTCGAGAGTCGGCCGGGTAGCAGCTCCCCGCTCACCAGTTCCAAGCGCCCCGGGGGCGAGGCCAGCCCCGCCGACGTATCCAGCTCGATGGGGCCATTGGCGAACGACTCGAGCACCGGGAGGAGGGCCGCGACGCGCGAACGCGGGTACGTCACGGGCTTACCCGCTTCATCGCGCACCAGGATGGAGTCCGAAGTGATCGATATCAGGCGCACCACCGACGGCTTGAGCGCCATGTCCAAGAGCACGCGGGGGATGGAATCCTCCGCCGGGGGCGCGGCCAACGCCCGGCCCGCCAGGGCGAGCGCCAGCACGCACACGCTGTGAATCATGCGTTTCATTTCTGGAAGATCGGCAGATAGCGCTTGGGCATTTGCAGAACAATCAGCGCCATGGCCGTCCCGTAATCATCCCCGGCGCTCTGGTCGTTCCAGCGACCGTCGCTGAGCTGAGTGGTCATCAGCTCCTGGCGGATCGCAGGCCACCACTTGGCCCAGGTCTCGCCTCCTGCCAAAAAGCACGCCTGCACCGCGTAATACTGCCCGTAGAAATAATGCACCGCCTGCCCTTCTTCCTTCCCGGGCAGCGCATTGGCAAAGAGATAGCCGATCCCGCTGGTGATCGCCCGGTCTTGATAAATTCCGGCGTACTGCAGGCTGGCGATCCCCGCTGCCGAGCGGGGCCAGGCGCTGGGCCCGGACATCGCCTGATACCGAAACCCCCCGTCGGGGTTCTGACACCCTCGCACATACTCGACCGCGCGGTCGATCGTCGACTTGGGGATGTCGAGCCCGGCGTTGCGAGCCGCCCGCAGCGCCATGATCTGGCAGATGGTGACCGAGACGTCCGCGTCCTGCGGGGCGGGGTTGTAACGCCACCCGCCCTCATCGTTCTGGGTGCTCTCGATCAGCCGCACCCCGCGCACCAGCGCCGCGTGGACCTTATCGGCGAGCTGTGTCTCCCCGCCCCCTTGCGTCATGCCGTAGATCTCACCCAGAAACAGCGTGGCAAACCCGTGCCCATACATGGGGCTGTTGGCGCTGGCGGTGGCGATCAACCCCGTCTCGTTGCTGTTGGTCAGAATGTACGCCAGCCCCTTGGAAACGCTCTCCCCGTACGCCCCGCGACCGGGCAAGTTCCCGTCGGCCATGAAGGCCAGGCATGCCAGCGAGGTCACCGCCACCGTGCGGCCATAGTTGGAGTCTCCCCACGAGCCATCCGAGTTTTGCATCCGCGCCAGCGACGCCAACCCGCGCGTGACCGCCGCGTCCAATTCCGGGCCCATCTCATCCTCTGCCGGAGTGTTCGCTGCGGTCGAGTGCCCATCCGGGGGCGGGGGCTCCATCGCCGTCGCCTCGGGCTGCGAGCCCTGCGGGGCGCTGAGCGTCACCATGCTCAGGGCAAGCATCTGGGGCGTGGGCGAACTCAGCCAAAGGCTCGAAACCAGAGCCGCCAGAATCAACGGGTTCATCGCGGGCTCCCCTGCGCGGGCTGCTCGGCCAGTCGCTTGTAATACTGCTCGGTGAGCTGGCGATAGACGGCGCTGAAGCGATCGCTCAGCCCCTGCGTCAACAGATCGCGCTCGCGCTGGGGCAGGTCGCCCCATCCGGCGCTGGCGGAAGGGGGCGGCGGGCGCAGCTCGCCATCTTGCCGCGCCACCTTCGGGTCCCCCCCCTGGTTGCTGGGCGCGGGCTGGGTCTGGCTGCTCTGCTGCGACTGGGGCTTGCTCTCCCCGTCGTTGGGCTTTGGCTTGGGCTTGCCCTTGTTCTTGTTCGACTTGTTTTTCTGAGCCTGCGCGATGAGCCGGTCGAGCTTGTCCAGCACCTGGCCCTGCAGGCGCTGCGTCTGCTCCCCGGGGTCAGAGGCCTGGTTCAAACGATCGGTCGTCTGGTGCATCAGCGCCACGGCCTGCGCAAACGGGTCGGGGTCCTCCGGGGTGTCGCCCAGCTTGCGATCCAGCTCCGCCCGCGACGCTTCCTGGGGTGCCGCGCCCTTGGGGCCAGCCTCGCGCGAGAGCCCCAGCAACTCATCCAGCGAGGGCTCGGAGGTCGGCGGGGTTGCCTGTACTGGCGTGCGCGGCTCGGGCTGCTGGGCTTCCGGTTGCTGGGCCAAGCCCACCCCGCACGCCAGAGCCAGCACGCCACACGCCGCGATTCCTCTCACTTGACGCGAAGGCACGCTCATGGTGTTGGCTCCTTGTCGCTTGCTCCGGGCCCCACGGGCTTGGCTCCCTCGGCCTCTTTCGCGCCCTCTCCGTCCGGGGACGGGTCCATGCTTTGGGGAACGCCCTCTTCCTTTGGTCCAGCCAGACGATCCAGCAGCGACTGGGCTTCACGGGTGATCTGATCCTGCAAGTCGCCCGCGGCTTTCAAGTCCGCCGGCGTCGTTTCGGCGCTGCGGGTCAGTTCCCCCGCCTCGGCCTGTATCGCCCGCAGCAGCTTGAGTTCGGCCA
>JAKFUN010000015.1 GCA_021732675.1 Phycisphaerales bacterium | reverse complement strand
CTCTCGCATCCGCCGCCCGCGCGATCTCCCCTCCCGGCCCACCCGCATCATCATCCAACCCCGCGACATCCGCCAGGCGCACGCTCACCTGGCGCACGCCATCGCTGATCGTGACGGGCTCGATGAGCACGTCGCGGGTCGTGCCGGCGATCGGGGCCGCGATCGCCCGCTCGCGTCCCAGGAGCGCGTTGAAGAGCGTGGACTTCCCCGCGTTGGGCGGGCCGGCCAGCACCACCAAAGGCTCAGTCTCGCGGGCCGCCCCGCCCGCGCCCATCGCGCTCACCTGCTCGATCAGCACCCGCACCCGCGCTTCAAACGCCGCTTGCGAAATCGCGCGCACGTCCTCTTGATCCGTAAAGTCGATCCCCGCTTCGATCAGCGCCAGCAGCGTGGCGATTTCTTCGGCGATAGCGGCGTACCCCACGCCGGTGCGGCCAGAAGCAAGCTCAAAGGCCGCGGCCAGCTCCTCAGCATTCTGCGCTGCGATCCCCGCCGCCACCCCCTCCGCCTGCTCCAGTGACATCCGCCCGTTGAGATACGCCCTGGCGCTGAACTCGCCCGGCGTCGCGTGCCTCACCCCCGGCTGGGCCAACATCACCCCCATCACCCGCGTCACCACCAGCGGGTTGCCGGGGATGAGCAGCTCCAGCGTGTCTTCACCCGTGAACGAACCCGGCCCGCGCCACCACATGAACTCCACCGGAAGCGACGGGCCCGACGCAGCCAGCCGCAGCCACCCGGCCCCGCACCCTCGCCGGCCCTCAAAGGCGCCCCGAATCGCCTGGGCATCTGTCCACAGCAACGTCACGGCAACCCGGCCCGCGCCCGGGCCGGAAAGCCTCACGAGCGCCCGCGCCGACGTACCCGGAGCGCTGCTGATCGCGGCGATGGTGGATGCCTCGTTCATCACGCGCCCCCAGAGCGCCGGCACTGCCGTCGGGTGCTGTGGTGTTACTTCTTCCGCGAACTCTGCCGCGCGGCTTCGCGCTGCTTCTCCTCGGCCATGCGCTGCAACTTCGCCATGAACCCTTCCTGCCCCGGCTTGGTGCTCCGCTTGGCGTTGCGCTCCGCCCGGATCTTGTCCAGGTCCAGCAGCCCGTGCTTGTCCATGTGCGCCCGGATCCAGCGGCTCTCGACGATCGCCAGCGCGCTGTTGGCGATGAAGTACAGCGCCAGCCCCGAAGGAGCCGCGTACATCATCAGCGGGAAGCCAAAGACCATTAGCCCCTTGGTGAGCTTCATCTGAAACTCCTGCTCGGGGGTCATGCTCCCGGGGTTCGACATGGGCGAAAGGTACTTCTGCTGCATGTAGAGGACCACCCCCAGCACCACCGGCAGAATGTTGATCGAATCAATCCCGCCCAGGATCGGCAGGTGGACAATCTCGCGCCCGAAGTACAGGAAACGGTCCGGCTCGGCCAGGTCGCCCAGGAAGTGCCACATCATGGACCCCTGAGGCAAAATCGCCTGGAAAACCCCATACAGCCCGTGCTGGTGACGCAGCTCCACCGCGAAGAAGAGCGTCGCCGACATCGCGTACCAGATGGGCGACTGCAACAAGCCCGGCAGGCACCCGAGCGCGCCCGCGGGGTTGATCCCTTCCTCGGCCCAGAGCTTGCGCATCTCCGCCTGCATCCGCGTCGGATCGTCCTTGTACTTCTCCTGAATCAGCTTCTGCTTGGGGGCCATCGACGACATCTGCTTCCCGAAGCGAGCCAGCCGAATCTGGCTCCAGCGCGTCACCGGGTGCAGCAGCGTGCGCACGCACACCAGCAGCAGAATGATCGCCAGCGACCAATCGCGCGTGACATGGTCGTGCAGCAGGTGCATCACGCTCAGCAGCAGGCTGGTCAGCGGCTGAAACGTGCAGAACCCGCAGATGCCGCCGAAGCTCAAGATCACCAACCCGCTCAGCCCCAAGGGCTCCATCGACTTTTCCGCGTTGATCTCTTTCTTGCTCAGTGGGCCGGCATAGATCCCCATCGAGAGATCGGCGTAGTCGCCGCTCTGACCCGAGGCTGCCAGCGCGATGGGGTTGCTCTCGATCCGCATGGACATGACCGGCTCGGTAGCGCCGGTTTCGAGAACGACCTTGGTCACCCCCGCGACCCAGGTGAAGCGCCGGTCGATGGTGGCGGCGCCCGGATCAACGAGCGGAAAGCACGACGCCCCGAAATAACGATTGGTCAGCCCCAGCCAACTGAGCTGATACGCGTTGGAGATGCTCGACTTGTTGGGCCACAGCGGGATCTCGGGGTGCCCGAGCACGGCGTTCCCGTTCGCGTCGGTCAGCCACTGCCCGCTGGCATTCTTCAGCGGCTCGGGGGTGCCCAGCAGCTCGGAGCGATACTGCTGATAGTCCCCCGACGCGACGTTGGCCTGGGCGGGGTCAAGCTTGGGGGAGAGGAGATAACCAAATCGCACCCGACGCTTGTCGCCCCCATAGCCCAAGGGCCCGCTGGCCAGATCCACCGGCCCGGTCTGAAACCACCGGATGCTGATTGGGGTTTTGGTGAGGTTGAAAATCTTCTGGCGCAGGTCCAAGGTGGGCGAGCCGGCCCGAAGCGTGTACACCCGCTCAACCCGCAGCACCGGCGTGTCTTTGTCGTCGGTGATGAGGGCCTCGAAGGCCCCCGCGACCGCCAATGGCCGCCATAGATCGCCCGTGGCGTCAGCGTACAGGTTCACAAACTGCGGGGCGTCGCCGGGAAGGGTCACCTGTAGCGCCAAAGCCGCCATGGGCGTGACCGCCTTGCCCGCGACGTGCTCGGCCTGCACGATGGTGTGCTGGTCGGGCTTTTCTTCGATCGAGTCAAAGTGGTCGGCCAGGGCAAACTGGCGCAGCCCGGCCCCGGCGCTGGAGAAGGTGACCTTGGCAGCCGCCGTGCCTTTGGGGGTGAGGTCGCCCAGCTCCACCGGGGCTGCTGCCGCCGGATAGACGCGGGCCCGCAGTTTGGTGCCGAGTGTGAACTCAGATTGAGCCGTCGCCGGGGCGACGGGCACCGCGGCCCCCGCGCCCGAGGGGGCGGCACCCTCCGGCGCTCCGGGGGGGTTCTGGGCGACCGGTGCCGAGGGGGTGGTGG
>JAKFUN010000139.1 GCA_021732675.1 Phycisphaerales bacterium | reverse complement strand
GGCACCCTCGACGACATGGCCGATGCCCTCGACCTCTCGAAGGTCGGTGGGGTAGTCACTAAATCCATTACGCCCCTCCCTCGCGAAGGCAACGCCACCTGGCGCATCCTCCCCGTCGACGGGGGCATGCTCAACGCCATCGGCCTGGCCAACGTCGGGCTCGAGGCCTTTCTGCGCGACTTCGCCCCGCGCGTCCCCAGCGTCCCAGCCCCCGTCATCGGCTCCATCAGCGGCTTCTCCGTCGATGACTTTGTCGCCGTCGCCTCCGGCTTTGCCTCCATCCCCGCCATGCCCGCTGTCGAGCTCAACGTCAGTTGCCCCAACGTCAAGCATGGCACCGAGTTCGGCTCTTCGCCCGACCTCTTGGGCGAACTGGTCCGCGAGGTCCGCGCCGTGCTGCCCCGCACCCGCCTCTTTGTCAAGCTCAGCCCCATCGCGATGGGCCCCGTCAAGCTCGCCGACATCGCCCGCGCCGCCGTCGAGCCCGCCGGCTCGCAGCCCAACGGCCCCAACCAGCGTCCCGGCGCCGACGCCTTGGCCATCGCCAACACCATGGCCGCCATGGCCATCGATGTCCACACCCGCCGCCCCGCCCTCGCCAACATCACGGGCGGGCTCTCGGGCCCAGCGGTCCACCCCATCGCCGTCAAGCTCGTCTTCGATGTCTACCGCGCCCTGGCCCGCGACACTCAGACCCCGATCATCGGCCTGGGAGGCGTCTTGAGATGGGAGCATGCCGCTGAGTTCATTCTAGCTGGCGCCACCGCCGTCGAAATCGGCACCGGGCTTTTCGTGGACCCCCGCAGCCCGATCAAAGTCGCGGCGGGCCTCGCCAAGTGGGCCCGCGCCCAGGGCGCTCGCTCCGTGGGCGAACTCACCGGCACCGTCGTCGTCTGACCCTGGCCCGGCGCGATGCCTCGCTGCCCAGTGCCTGCCCGTTCCATCCCCCTTCTGTCGGGCACCCGCTCACGCATTCAAGCGTTCGCTCGGCTCCCGTCGCGAACGCCGCGCGACCAGCGCGTCCAGCACATTCGCCGGCGCAACCTCCACCACCGGCGCGGGAGCCTCCGGAACCGGCTCGGCCGCCGGCCCCTTCGCCTTGATCGACCCATCCGCCCCGACCTGATCAAACCTCACGCTCACCCGCGTCGACACGCCTCGCTCCTGCATCGTCACGCCGTACAGCCGGTCCGCGTTCTGCATCGTCCGCTTGTTGTGCGTGATGACAATGAAGTGCGATAGATCAGTAAAGTCGCGCACACACTGGTTGAAGCGACCCACGTTCCCCTCGTCCAGCGCCGCGTCCACTTCGTCCAGCACGCAGAAGCAGCTCGGTTTGCTCCGGAAGATGCTCATCAGCAGCGCCACCGCCGTCAGCGTCTTTTCCCCGCCCGAAAGCTGGCTGATGCTCCGAGGCTCCTTGCCCGGAGGCTTCGCCACCACCTCGATCCCGCTCTCCAGCAGGTCCGTCTCTTCCGTCTCGATCTTGCTCACCGTGCCGTCGGGGTTTTCCACCTCCTTCATCAGCGGCATCAGCCTCACCTCGGCCCGCCCGCCCCCGAACAACTTGCGGAACATCCCCCCGTCGCCCCCGAAGTTCTCGCGGATCTTCGTGAACACCTCTCCAAACCGCTCGCGGCTCAGGTTGTTCAGCTGCTCGATCAACGCCACCAACTGCGTCCGCGCCGCGTCGATGTCCGCCACCTGCTTGATCAACTCGTCGTTCTGAGCCGCCAGCGTCGACTCCTCCGCCATCGCCTCCATATTGACGCTCCCCAGCTTGCGAATCGCGTCCTTGAGCACGTCAACGTTCCGGGCGGCTTCAGTCGTATCAATCCGCGCCACCTCTCCCCCCGCCATCATCTCCCGATACTCCGGGTGCTCGCGGGCCAGATCCACCCCGATCTCCTCCTGCACCCGCTCCATCAAGTTCTCGCGCTTGACCTCAAGCTCGCGCCGCGAAACCTCCAGCCCGTGCCATTCACGATCCAGCACGCTGTGCTGCTGACGAAGCGTTTGCACTCGCCCCTGAGCCTCGTTGAGTCGATCCAGCGTCTGGTGCAGCGCCCGCCGCCGCTCGTCGATCTCCCCTGCCAGGCTCGCCGCGAGCCTGGTGTTGTCCTCGATCAACCCCGTCGCCTGCGTGATACCCCCCGCGAACTCTTCCGCCCGCGAGTGGGCCCGCTCCAGTTGACTGGCCACCTCACGAAGCTGACGGGCGATGTCATCGCGCAGCATGGCGAGTCGCGCTTGCTCCCGCCGCCGGGTAGATGCTTGCTCAGAGAGCGCGCCAACCTCGATCTTCGCCTGGCTTAGGGCCTCCAGCGAAGCGTCGGACTGCTGCTGAAGCTGCGCCAGCTGCGCCTCGATCGCCGCCGCCCCGGCTGCCTCTTCCTGATGGAGCCGGGCCAGCGTCTCGGCCCGCTCGCGCACCTGGGCCACATCCGCTTCGACCTTTACCAATCGCTCCGCGAGCTGGGCCGACTCCTGCCCAACGCCCGCCGCCTCGCGCCCAATCCGGGCGGCGTCCGCGTTTGCCCGCTCCAGCCGGCTCTGGTCGGTCGTCGCCTGTCGCTGTGCCAGCGTCAGCGCCGCCCGCGCTTTGCTGGCCTCGCTCGAGATCGCCGCCGATTCCGCATCCAGCCCCTTGAGCCCCCCGCGCTGCACCTCAAGCTCGCCCCCGACGCTGGTTGCCTTGGCCGACAGTCGCTCCAGCTCTACCCGCCTTCTGAGAATCGACCCATCCTCCGCCTTGCCGTTGCCGACGCTGATCCGCCCCTGGGCGTCAAGCACCGCCCCGTCGCGGGTCACAAACTTCGCACCCAGCCCCGCCAGCGGGCCCGACGCCAGCAGCAGCGCCGCGTCGATGTCTGTGACCATGTACACCTGCGTCAACATCCGGTCGAGCAGGTCCACCAACCCCGGGTCGGCCTTGTCTCCATCTCGCACCCGCACCATCGATCGCACGCTCACCACCCGCCCGCGCGGATCACTCGTGTCCAGCCCATTCAGGCCCGCGAGCGTCGGGCTCATCGCGCTCGCCGCCGACCCCGCCCCTCCCCCAAGGTGCCCGATGGGCAGCAG
>JAKFUN010000077.1 GCA_021732675.1 Phycisphaerales bacterium | reverse complement strand
GACAAAACCGAAACGCGCACCGGAGCCGATGCAACGACCTGCGGCACCCGCTCAAATCGCTCCTCGCGCGGGGTGGTGGGGGCGTGCCACGTCACCTCCGGCTCCTGCTTGCGAAACGTAATGAGCGACAAATCCCCCCCGCTGGTGAGCGCCGCCTCGATGTCGTTGGGTGGAGCAATGTCGCGATTCTCCGCCAGATAATCCCGCGGATAGCTCCCCCACGCCATCGACACACTCTTGGGCCGGCCCTTGCACGGATACTCCGCCACGACATGAATCCGCGGAATCAGCAGGGCGGGATTCTGTATGAACCCCGGGCGAGTCTCCGGCTCCGGATGGATGATCGCCAGCGTGCGAATCACCGGGGTGACCTCCACCCCATCGATCAGCACGCGATTCGGGCGATCAACAACCGCGGAAACCACGCCCTCGCGCGATCCGCCAAAGTACTCGACCATCGCGTCCCGCAGCGCCGGCTCTTCGTCAACCAGAACGTCCTCGCGCTTCGCCCGCGGCGCGTTGACCAGTTGGTCAGCGAAAAGAATGTTCATCAGCGTGTCAAATCGCACCGCGTCGTCTTCGATGGAGATCCGCACGTCCGCGTGGGCGCCGGGCTTGGGGTGTGCCAGCGCCAGCGTCGACCCAAGGGCGCTCGACAGCAACCAAACCAGTGGCGTCATGGAAAAGCGGCAGCGCACCAGCGAGTCTAAATGCCGCGTTGGTCTTTTCCAGACCTTTGCCAGAACTTCACAATCCGGCACGGGGCCCCGGCCATTGGGGTTTGCCATTGGCTCGCCGAGAACACAAGGCGAACACGTCCGCCACCCTACCATTTACCGCAAGGCGCGTGCGAGCCAGGGTCGCTTCATCTGGTCCCGGCCGGTTCGCCGCAGCCGCTGCGTTGGAGCCTTCCATGCCCGCCTTCGCCTCCAAGATCGAGATGCAGCATCGCCTCTTCGCCGAGCTTTCCCGCATGTTCGGCAACGAAGTGCCCCTTTACGACAAGTCCCTGCTTGTCAATCTGGTCTGCAACCGCGCCGTCTGCGACCTCCTCGCCAAGCTCCACCCGGGCTTTGAGATCACCAACGAGCAGATCAATCGCACCAGCGGCGAGCGCCACGGGGCCATCCGCATCGGCACCCGGACCGAGTACCGGCGCATGGCGCAGTTCTTCGCCGCCTTCGCCATGGAACCCCACAACTTCTACGACATGACCAACGTGGGGAGCAAAAGCCAGCCCATCATCGCCACCGCCTTTCGGTCCACGCTCAACCCCGAGCATCGCGTCTTCTGCTCTCTCCTGCAGACCAACTACTTCGACCCCGGCACCCAGTCACGCATCGAGGCGCTCCTCGCCACCCGGGAGGTCTTTTCCACGCGGGCGATCGAGCTCATCGAGATGAACCAGCGGGAGGGCGGGCTGAGCGCCGCCGACGCGGATTCGCTGGTCCGCGAGGGCGTCGAACGTATTTTCAAATGGACCGGCAAGGCCCGCGATCACAAGCTGTACAAAGACCTAGCCGACAGTGGCTTCAAGATCGCTGCCGACATCGCGTGCTTCGAAAGCCATCACCTGAATCACCTGACCCCCAACACCTTCTGCATGGACTTGTACACCGCTGCCATGAAGCACGTGTTGGGCGAGATGGACCAGGCGACCCTCACCTCCCGCGCTACGACGACCCTCTCGCGCCTCACCACCCAGGCCGATCGTCACCACCTCCGCCTGCACTTTCGCCACCTCTCGGGCGAGCAGATCGAAGGCTTCGGCCAGGGTTTCGCCGACGGGGCGTACATCACCGGGCTCGTCTCGCGCCTCCTCGCCCGCCTCCACGAGCCCGACCTCAACCTCGCGGCTCTCAAGCACGCCGGCTTCAAAGAGTTCACCGAAGGCCCCGCCCAAGACACACCCGTGCTCCTCCGCCAGGACGCCTACAAAGCCCTCACCGAGCCCGTGGAGTTTCACAACCCCGACGGCACCGTCGTCAACGCCCCGCACACCGCCCGCTTCGGCGAGATCGAAGAACGCTTCTACGCGACCACGCCCGCCGGCCGTGAGCTCTACGACACCTGCCTGGCCCTGGCCGACGCCGCCCGCGACCAAGACCCCGGCCTGCCCAAACGCGACTTCCCAGCCTACGAAGCCGCCTACGCCGCGCCATTTGCGCCCTTCCCCAAGACCCTCGACGGGCTGGTCACCAAGGGGCTGGTCTACGCCAAGTACGAAGCCACCCCCAAGGGCATCGCGTCCTCCGGCACCCTCACCACCACCGACATCGGCGAACTCGTCCAAGCCGGTTACGCCCGCCGCGAAGGCGTCAGATACGAGGACTTCCTGCCCGTCAGTGCCGCCGGCATCTTCGCCAGTAACCTCAACCAATACGGCACCAAATCCACCGCAGCAGTCAAGCCAAAGTACACCCAAGCGATGCTGGAAGAAGTCATGGGGCGACCCATCGTCGTCGCGGACCAGATCTACCAAGCCACCGAGGCCGCCTCCCTGCACGCGACGTACGAAAAGCTCGGTCTGCTGGGGCGCCTGGCGTCCGACCACCGGGCAGCGTTGGAGATCGGTGCAGCGCTGCTCCGGAAGTTGTCGACGCACTGACGCGTGTTCGGGCCCATATCACACGCATCGCCGGCCAATCTCGGGCGCCCTGGGTGGCCCAGCGGCCCCCGCCGGCCTTCAGCATCTTCTGTTTTCTCCCCAGGTTTCGCCCGTGTTTCAGTGGCGAGGCGTATCAGATACGAACCCGATCCCCCTAGGCCCGATACCCGCCATCCGCGTCGATGATCTGCCCGGTGATCCACGCCGCGCGCGGGCCCGCGAGAAACGCCACCAGCGGCGCAATGTCGCCAACATTGCCGACTCGTCCCAGCGCCGTGCCGGCGCTCACCTTGGCCCGAAACTCTGGCGTCAGCCCCGCCCGGTTGATGTCAGTCTCAGTCACCCCTGGTGCCACTGCGTTCACCCGGATGCCTCTTGGGCCCAGCTCCGCCGCGTGGCATCGTGTGAGTGCTTCGACAGCCGCCTTGCTCGCGCAATACGCCGATCCCCCGGTCCATTCCGCTCTGGCCGCGACCGACGTGATG
>JAKFUN010000132.1 GCA_021732675.1 Phycisphaerales bacterium | reverse complement strand
CGCCCCCACTGGTCTACCCTTCCTCCCCTTCGGGATTGGCCCGAGGGGGCCGAGCCTGTTTCGCGGCCTGCAGTGGCCGCCCATCTCACGTATCCCACGCCACGCGCCCAAACACGCCACCCGCCTAACTCACCCGCCTAAAGAGGATTCACCCGTGAAGATCAGAACCGACGAGATCGCCAGCGTCATCAAGTCCGAGATCGCCTCCTTCGGCGCCGAGCTCGAAGTCTCTGAAGTCGGTCGCGTCGTCGAAGTCGGTGACGGCATCGCCCGCATCTACGGCCTCTCCAAGGCCATGGCCGGCGAACTCCTCGAGTTCCAGACCGCCCACGGCGGCGTCATGGGCCAGGTCTTCAACCTCGAACTCGACACCGTCGGCGCAGTCATCTACGGCGACTACCTCCTCGTGAAGGAAGGCGACCTCGTCAAGGCCACCGGCCGCCTCCTCGAAGTCCCCGCCGGCGAGGCCATGCTCGGCCGCGTCGTCAACCCGCTCGGCCAGCCGCTCGATGACGCCGGCCCCATCAACGCCAGCGAACGCCGCAAGGTCGACATCATCGCCCCAGGCATCGCCGAGCGCCAGCCCGTCCACGAACCCCTCCAGACCGGCATCAAGGCCATCGACGCCATGATCCCCATCGGTCGCGGCCAGCGCGAACTCATCATCGGCGACCGCAAAACCGGCAAGACCGCCGTCGCCATCGACGCCATCATCAACCAGAAGCAGTACTGGGGCACCAAAGACGCGGTGGTCTGCGTCTACGTCGCCGTCGGCCAGAAGGAATCCACCGTCGCCGGCGTCGTCGAGACGCTGCGCAAGGCCGGCGCGATGGACTACACCATCGTCGTCTGCGCCGGTAGCTCCGACCCCGCCCCCATGCAGTACATCGCCCCCTACTCGGGCACCGCCATGGCCGAGTTCTTCATGTGGCAGGGCAAGAACGAAGGCGCCAAACTCGCCGACGGCAAGCCCATGCCCAAGCACGCCCTGTGCGTCTACGACGACTTGTCCAAGCAGGCCGTCGCCTACCGCCAGTTGTCCCTCCTGCTCCGCCGCCCCCCGGGCCGCGAAGCCTTCCCCGGCGACGTCTTCTATCTCCACAGCCGCCTCCTCGAACGCGCCACCAAGCTCTCCGATGAAAACGGCGCAGGCTCCCTCACCGCCCTCCCCGTCATCGAAACCCAGGAAGGCGACGTCTCCGCCTACATCCCCACCAACGTCATCTCCATCACCGACGGCCAGATCTACCTGGAGCCCGAACTCTTCTTCAGCGGCGTCCGCCCCGCCATCAACGTCGGTATCTCCGTCAGCCGCGTGGGTGGTAACGCCCAAATCAAGGCCATGAAGAAGATCGCCGGCTCCCTCCGACTCGACCTCGCCGCCTACCGCGAGCTCGAAGCCTTCGCCCAGCTCGGCACCGAACTCGACAAAACCACCCAGCGCCAGCTCGATCGCGGGGCCGCCATGGTCGAGCTCCTCAAGCAGCCGCAGTACGTCCCCCAGCCCGTCACCGACCAGGTGATCTCGATTTACGCCGGCACCAAGGGCTTCCTCGACGATGTCGAAGGTTCCGACGTAAAGGCGTTCGAAAAGGGCCTGCTCGACTCCTTCCGCGCCGGCAACAAGGCGATCTGGGAAGAACTCAACACCAAGCGAGCCCTCGACGCCGACCTCGAAAAGAAGCTGACCAGCGCGATCCAAGCCTACAAGGCAGGGTTCAAGCCGGGGATGTGAGGCAGGCACCAGGCCTTCGCCACGAGGCTTTAGGAATGTCAGAAAGCCCCGCACTCGCGGGGCTTTTTTCGTATCGCATCGTCGATGGCCATCTTCTGGCGAGCTTCGACCTCAGTCAGCTTGGCGGCTGCATCCTGACCACAACGCCCGACGCGATCCGGGTACATGACACGCGGAAGTGATACCAGTCCCCGTTGAAAATCGGGCGTCTTGGGTGGCCCGCCGGTCCCCGGCGGCCTTCAGTTCCTTCAGTTTTTTTCCCTCCCTTCGCCTGAGTTTCAACGCGGATTGGTATGACAGGCAACTCGCCCATGGCGCGTTCCTCGCTCGCACCCTCAAACATAATGAACCCCACCATCCCGTGGCACGGGCTTCCAGCCCGTGGCTTCCGCTCCTTCTACTTCTTGTGCGAGTGGCCCTTCGCGGGTGTGCTAAGCATTGATAATGGCGCCGCGAAGCACACGAAAACCCCCGAAGCACCCAGGTTTTTACTTGCAGGCCACCTCAACATGAGGTACGCTGGTTCCAACGGCTCGGGCAGACCCCAGTGGAGCGAGGCCTAATAACCTCTCCCAGCATGAACTTCCCATCCCGTGGCACGGGCTTCCAGCCCGTGGCTTCCGCTCCTTCTTCTTCGTTCTGTCAGACTCTCCAATCCGGTAGCGCCCCGTTTCAGCAGTCGATCTTGATCCCGCTCGATCCAGATCTGAAGGGAAACATAATGTTCTGTGACACCAACGAAGCACTCACGGGCACCCACAAACTTCTCGCGAGCCCGAAGCGGGGGTTGGCTGGCTCCGACAGCGCATCCGCTGACACCAACGGCGTGCGTGCGCCCATCGGCAGATCACCAGCGGACTCAGTCTCGCCCCAGATACACGCGTTTCAAATCGCAGGCCGCGGCGTGACGGGTGCATGCCGCTGGCTCGTCGCGCTGGTGCTGCTGCTCTCGTTCGCCCCGGGCGCCCGGGGGCAGTGCGAGCCGGGCTGGCTGCCAGGGGAGGGGGTGCCGGGCGCAAATGGTGAGGTCTCCGCCCTGCTCATGCTTCCAGACGGGGATTTCATTGTGGGTGGCTACTTCACGCAAGCGGGCCGAGCGATCGCAAATCGCATCGCCCGCTTTAGCCCGGCCACCAATACGTGGTCCGCACTTGGCTTGGGGGTGAGTGGAGGCACCACCTCTGAGTCCGTCCGTGAACTGGCCTTGCTCCCGGACGGGGACGTGATCGTCGGCGGCGACTTCACCATCGCCGGCGGCGTGGCGGCCACCAACATCGCCCGCTACAACCCGGCCACCAACACCTGGTCGGCACTCGGATCTGGCATGACCGGCGACCCCTATTCACGGGTCTACGCCCTAGCCGTGC
>JAKFUN010000150.1 GCA_021732675.1 Phycisphaerales bacterium | reverse complement strand
TACACCACCCCCCGGTCCAGCAACGTCGCGTCGGGTCGGATCTGGGCCCGCCCCCAAGGATTGGTCCCCACGCTCGCCACCAGCCGCCACCAGCGCAGCGTGCCCGTGTAGAGATCCACCCCGGCCAGGTAGAGCGCATTCACCCGCTTGGAAACGTTGGTTTTTCGAAGCGTGACAATCGCGAGATCACCATCGATCACGATCGGGCCCATCGCCACGGTCTCTTCCAGCCGCGGGTCGAGCGTTGACACGTCGGCCGACCACAGCGGGCGGCCAGTGCGCGAATCGAAGGCATGAACCCGCCGGTCAAGCTCTCTCGCCCCTCCCTCCGCTACGCCCCCCGCGGTGATCGCGACTCCGTTGGCGACGCTGACGGTGGACACATCGTCCGGGAACCCCTGCTGAAGACCCAGAAGCCCGAAGACCTGATCCGACCTGGCCAGAAACCGACTCATCCCGCGATCCGGGCGCTGGGCCCAGAGCGGGGTCAGCGTGGCCGCGTCGACACACCGGACCCACACCCCGTCATTGAAATAGAGCCTCTCTCCTGCAACGCTGGGCAGGACCCAACTCACCTTGCCCGGCTGCTCGTCCCCGGCGTCGGCCAACGGCTCGATCGCCAGCTCTTGCAGGGGCGTAGGCCCAAACTCGGCGAGGTCGATGGCTGGCCCGGGCCACAACGAGGTCTGCGCCATGGCCGCCAGCGCCGGGGCGGCGGGCGCGGGCTGCCAGGTTGTGGCGGGGAGCCCCGCTTGCGTCTCCCACCGCTGGGCGAACTGGCGCACCTGTGGGTCGGCGAGGAACCGGGCAACCTGGTTGAGCAGCAGGGCGGCGTCTTTGCCTTTGTCGCCCTGACGGTCGGGGTGCTTGTCCAGTGCCTCAAGGCTCAGAAACGCAGCCTCAAACCGGGCGGCCTCGAAGTACGCCTGGGCCAGGCGCAGCGACGCCTCGAAGCCGGCGGGCGTCAAGAAGCGGGTTCGCTCGACGTCGGCCATCTGCCCCCGGGCCAGTTGCAGCTCCGCCTGCGGGCCTTCCAACTCGCGGTACTTCGCCAGCAGCGCCGGGTCGCTGAGAAGCAGCTCGTGGGCCAGCCCGCGCACGGGCACAAAGAGGTCCGGCTCGGCGTTGCTGGGCAACACCTTGTCGGATTCGGTTTCCAGCACTCCCTGCAACACGCGGAGGGCTTCGCCGACATTCCCCACCCCCGCCAGCTCGCGCACCCGGAGCAGCGCGTCGCGCGCGATGATCGAGTCATCTGCGAAGACCGCGCGAGGGAGCGCGGGAAGCACCTGACCCAGGAGGGTGCAAGGCCACGCCCCCAGGGAGAGACCGACCAAGACGCAATATGCCGCGATGTGTCGCACGAGGCCTCCGCCGGATCTGGAATAGCCGCCCGTGATCTATACGCTGGCCCTGGATCATCAGGTCGCGTCACGTCCGCAATCTTTCCGGACAGATGGTTGCCCCTCCCCGGAGGACGGGCCTGAGCAACTGCCAAGTGCTTGGATCGGCGGGTCTTGGGCCCGGGTTGAGGCTTTCGGACCTGTGGGGTCCGAAAGTCGCGCAAAGGCGACGGGGGCGCGTGGGGTGGGTGGCCCGATATGGGCGTGGATGAATGTGAATGTGAAGAACGCGCTTGTTTCGGGCCGGTGGTGCGCCGATGTCACCCAGCCATGTTCGTATGGGGAGACAACCCGTGGACGCCCTGGTCGGCCTCGTGGATGCGAGCCTGCCGCACGGTGGGCGAGCACTTTGCGCCCTGCACGACGCCGCGGCTGCGGGCCTGGCGGGTGAACATGCTGCTGGCCGCGTCGCTGTTGCTCGGGCTGGGCGACCTGTGGATGACGCTGACGTATGCGACCAACATGGGGATGCTGGAGGCCAACCCGCTGGCGCGGGTGATCATGAGCACCGAGTCGCCCGCGGCGGTCATCGCCTGGAAGCTGGCGACCACGCTGGTGGGGTTGGGGATTCTGTTTCACTTGCGTCGCACCCGGCACGCGGAGATTGGGGCGTGGATCGTCTTTGCCGCCCTCACCGCCCTGACCATTCACTGGCTCAACTACTCGACCCTGATTGCTAGCCTGGGGGCGGATGTTCACACCTTGGCGATGGCCGACGACCCGAGGTATGTGCTGTTGACGCCGCAGTAGCGTGCGGGGTTGATGGGCTGGGTCAGAGCGCGATCGAGGCGACGTGGCTGGGGACGATGATCTCGGCTTCGGTTTGACGCTTGACGTCATCGATGCTGACGCCGGGGGCCAGTTCCTTCAGCACGAAGCGGTGGCTGGCGGGGTCCATCTCCATCACGCACAGGTCGGTGATGAGCAGGTTGACGCAGCGCTTGCCGGTGAGGGGGAGCGAGCAGGCTTTGACTACTTTGGTGGCGCCCTTGGCGGTGTGCTCCATGACGACGACGACGCGCTTGACGCCCGCGACGAGGTCCATCGCCCCGCCCATGCCTTTGACCATCTTGCCGGGGATCATCCAGTTGGCGATGTCGCCTTCTTGGCTGACTTGCATGGCGCCCAGGATGCAGAGGTCGATGTGCCCCCCCCGGATCATCGCGAAGCTGTCGGAGGAGCTGAAAAAGCTGGCTCCCTTGCGGGCGGTGACGGTCTGCTTGCCGGCGTTGATGAGGTCGGCGTCGACGTCGGCCTCGTGGGGGAAGGGGCCGATGCCCAGCAGGCCGTTTTCGCTCTGGAGCCAGACATCCATGCCGGTGGGCACGTAGTTGGCGACGAGGGTGGGGATGCCGATGCCGAGGTTGACAATGAAGCCGTCACGCAGCTCTTGAGCGGCACGCTGGGCGAGTTGTTCGCGGGAGAGGGGCATGGGGAAAGGGTAGCGGGCTGCCAAAACCGGGCCACCGGATGTGGCTCGGCAGATCCGGAGCCCCCCACCGGAGAGGTACCTGGGAAAGGAGCACGGGAAGGAGAGAGGCCGGAGGCCTGTGACATGAGAGTGGGAAGCATGGTGGAGGTGGCGGCGCGGAGGGGCGACATGCCAGGAAGAGGCGACGTGCCCGGACGAGGCGGCGTGTCAGGAAGGGGGGAATCAGCAGAAGGCAGCAAGGCATGCGGCATCGAGGCATCGGGGCGGGGGTGAGGGT
>JAKFUN010000173.1 GCA_021732675.1 Phycisphaerales bacterium | reverse complement strand
CGCTTGTCTCCCATTTTGGAGCCAAACTCATGCCCCACGTGACCCTCGCCGCCGACACCAACCAGGCCCTCGGACTCGCCCAGTACGCCATCGACTTCATGGCCAGCGCCGCCCCCGACCAGGCCGTGCTCGACCGAACCAATCTGTTTTTCACCGACGCCTGCCTCTGCGGGCTCTCGGCCCTGGCCCTGGGCACCAACGCCCCGGTGCTGTTGCGTCAAGAAGCCGCTCACTATCCCACGCCCCCCGCCGGCTTTGGCACCCTCGCGGGCGTCCCTTGGGCCAAGGGCTGCGTCCGCACCGGCGTCCCCACCTTCGGCAGTTCGCAAGATGTGCAGGTCGAAAAGGCCATCGTCGCCAACTGCTCCGCGGTCCGCGAGTGGGACAGCAACGGCACCAACTTCGGGTTCAACCCCTCACTCGGCCACGTCGCCGGCGAGTTCGGGCATAACGACTTTTACGCCGTCCCCCTTGCCGCGGCTCAGCTTCGCGGTAAGGACGGCGCGTACGCCCTCAAGGGCATGGTGCTCGTCGACGAAATCCGGGGTCGCCTCGCCGAAGTCTTTTCCCTCAAGAGCTACAAGATCGACCATGTGGTACACGGTGCCATCGCCAGTGCCGCGACCTTCGGGGCGATGTTGGGCGCGACCGCCGAACAGATCGAATCCGCCATTGGCATGGTCGTCGCCCACTACATCCCCTTCCGGGCCATCCGCGCCGGCAAGCAACTCTCCGACAGCAAGGGGGCCAGTGCCGCCATCAGCACCGAGGCGGCCATCCTCTCCGTCAAGCGTGCCATGGCCGGTTTCCTGGGCCCAAAGGACATTTTCCGCAACCCCGAGGCGATCTTCCGCCTCTTCGAAGGCCCGGGCCAACTCTTCCAGAAAATCTCGTCGGCGGGCACCGGCATCCCCAGCGCCAAGGCCGGCAACGCCCACGCCAGCCCCTTTGACCTCGTCCTCGCGACGGGCGGCAGCGACTTCGCCGTCATGGGCATGCACTTCAAGCTCGGCCTTTACGAGCACCAGAGCGCCGGCGCCTTGCAGGGCCTTATCAACCTGATCTCGCGCCATCCGCATCTGCTCGCGGACCAAACCGGCGAGGCCATCCGCAGCATCGTCGTCAAGGCCTACGAGCCCGCCTTTGGCATCATCGGCGACCCCGCCAAACGCGACCCCAAGACCCGCCAAAGCGCCGATCACTCGATGCTCTACCTCGTCTGCACCATGCTGCGCAAGGCCCTCGAACGGCGTCATGCCAACCCCAAGGCCACCCTCGGCTGGAAAGAGCTCATGCTCCTCCCCGATGACTTTGGCCCCGCCGCCTTGCATGACCCCCTCACCCGCCAACTCATGGAAAAAATGTCCTTCGAGCACGGCGGGCCCGACTTCGACGCCAAATACCCCGACGGCATCCCCACCGCCATGGTCATCACCGACGTCACCGGCGCGACCCTCGACAGCGGCCTCGTCATGTACCCCGGAGGCCACGCTCGCAACGACCAGGGCAACGACCGCGTGAACCTCAACGAGATCCTCGATCACAAGTTCGCGATGCTGGGCACGCTCGTCACCGACAAACCCAAGGGGCTGATCGAGCGCTTCAGCAACCTCGCCAAAAAGAAAGCCGGAGCTGTCGCGACCATGCTCGATTTCCCGTTGGAAATCAAAGGCAAGTTCGACTGAGCGGGTACCCCCTCTCTCCGAGAGGGGCCCACCCCTCCTGGGTGGCACGGCGGTCCCCGCCGTGTGGCCTTTGCCTTGTGCCCGCGCCGGGAAGGCCCTCCCTCACGGTCGGGCTGCTGAATGTGGGGCTGCTGAATGTCGGGCTGCTGACGAATAGGCTTCTGTTCGCACTTCACCGATCCACCCACCACCCAGCACCACCTCAGGCCGCTCGCGCCGGTACAACACCAGCGCCTGTCCCGGCGCCACCGCCTCTTGCGCCGACTCAAACTCCACCTCAAACCGCCCAGTGCGGCCCGAGGGAGTCGTGTTCTGGCCCGCCGCCTCGGCAACCACCCGCACCCGCGCCGCCACCGGTCCGCTGTTGTACCGATACTGCGCCCAGCACTCGCGCCACTCGCGCGGCTCATCCACCAGCCAGTTCGCTTCGGCCGCGACGCACCCCACGCTCAGCAAATCCTTCTTCTCCCCCACCACCACCCGGTTCGCCTTCGCATCCTTGCTCACCACATAAATCGGGTAGCCGAGCGAAATGGACAGCCCCCGCCGCTGCCCGACCGTGAAGTGATGCTGCCCGTCGTGCTCGCCCAGCACTTTGCCGGAAGTGTCCAACACTTCGCCCCGGGCCGCCAGCCCCGGGCGCCGCCGGTCCACCAGCCCCGCGTAGTCGTTGTCGGGCACAAAGCAGATCTCCTGCGAGTCGGGCTTGTTGAACACCGGCAGCCCAAACTCACGGGCCAGCTCGCGCACCCGAGGCTTCTCCATCGCCCCGATCGGCAACATCATCCGCCCAAGCTGCCCGCGAGGCACCCCGAACAGCACATACGACTGGTCTTTGCTCTCATCCACCCCCCGCAGCAGCGCCGGCCGCCCATCAACTTCGCCGATCCGGGCATAATGCCCGGACGCGACAAAATCTGCCCCGATCTGCCCGGCGTACTCGTGCAGCTTGCCAAACTTCAGCCAGTCGTTGCATCGCACGCACGGGTTGGGCGTGCGCCCGTTGGCGTACTCATCCACGAAGTAGTCGATGATCCGCCCGAAGTCCTTCTTGAAGTTGCACACGTAAAACGGCACGCCCAGTTCCGCGGCCACCGCCCGCGCATCCGCCGCGTCGGTGATGGAGCAGCACCCCTGGTGGCCGATCTTGGTTGGCCCGGGCGCTCCCCCCTCGCACGCCTCGTCTCCCGGCGAAAGCTCATCCAGCGTCTCCCCCGGCGACCCCAGCCTCATGAAGCACCCGACGACGTCGAACCCATCTCGGCGCAGCAAAGCCGCGGCGACCGAGGAATCAACCCCGCCGGACATCGCGACCAAGACTTTGGGCTTTGCGCCGCTCACCCGCGATTGTAGAGACCACGCGCCACGACGATTCGCTTGGAGCCGTCCTGCTCCCCAGCCTTCAGCACCCAGGCACTCCACGACCCCAAGGCGGGTCCTCTTGGCACCTC
>JAKFUN010000119.1 GCA_021732675.1 Phycisphaerales bacterium | reverse complement strand
GTGCGAAAGCACGGGGAAGATTGTGGGGCTGTACGGGACAGCGACGGACGTCACTGTGGAGGTGGAGACTGCGGAGTCGCTGCGCCAGGCCCGGCTCTCTGCGGAAGCCGCGAATCGGGCCAAGAGCGCATTCCTGGCCAACATGAGTCATGAAATCCGCACCCCGCTGACGGCGATCCTGGGCTTTGCGGACTTGCTTGGCGAGGAGGCGGAGTCGAGCCTGGATCGAGGCCGGCGGAGTCAGGCGATCGAGGCGATTCGCCGGGCCGGGAGCCACTTGCTGACGGTGATCAACGACATTCTGGACCTCTCGAAGATCGAGGCGGACAAGATGACGATCGAGCGGGTGGAGGTTCCGCTTGCCCAGGTGTTATCTGAGTCTGAAAGCCTCATGCGACCTCGGGCGATGTCGAAGGGGATCAGCCTGTCGATTTCGCTGCTGTCGCCGATGCCAGATCGGATCATGAGCGACCCGACACGGCTGCGGCAGATTCTCATGAATCTGATTGGCAACGCTGTGAAGTTCACCGAAGTCGGCTCGGTCCGCATTTTGGTGGGACGAGGCGACGACGTGGAGACGCCGCAGATTGTGGTGGATGTAGAGGACACCGGCCCGGGGCTGAGTCCCGAGCAGGCGGCACAGCTCTTCCGGCCCTTTGGGCAGGTCGACGACACCGTGACACGCAAACATGGTGGCACGGGGTTGGGTTTGACCGTGAGTCGGCGCTTGGCGTCGCTGATGGGCGGGAACTTGGTGCTGCTGCGGGCGACACCGGGGGTTGGATCGTGCTTCCGGGTGGTGTTGCCGCTGATTCCTGCTGCCGGGGCTTCGATGATCGAACAGTTGGTGACGTGCGGCGCTGGCGGGCGACTCCCCGGGCGCGACGGTCCTCCACGATCTGGTCGCTGGATGAGTGGGCGCATCCTGCTGGCCGAGGATGGACCGGACAACCAGCGATTGCTGAAGTTCCATCTGACGAAGGCGGGTGCGGAGGTTGAGATCGCCGACAACGGACGCATTGCGCTTGAGATGGCGGAGCGGGCGGCAGGGGCGGGCAAGCCCTACGACCTTTTGCTTACGGACATGCAGATGCCCGAGATGGACGGCTACACCCTGGCTCGGACGTTGCGCGAACGGGGCAGTACTCTGGCCATCATCGCGCTCACGGCGCACGCGATGGAGGAGGATCGTGAGCGATGCATCCGCGCGGGGTGTGATGATTATGCCAGCAAGCCCATTGACAAGCACGCGCTGCTCGATACGTGCGCCCGCTGGCTGGGCCGGCGGGGCGGGTTGGGGGAATCAGCGAGCGCGGCATAAGTGCGGCTCGCGCTGGAAATGCCGCGCCGCGATCTTGCAGGTTGATCCTAGGGCGCGGGCGTGTTTGAACCCGGCGGCGTAGGAGCGTTCGGGGGCGAGATGGCAGCGCGTGAGCCGGGGATGTGGGCAAGTCCCCAGTCCCGCATTGCCTCGAGCAGCGGGAGCAGCGAACGTCCGCGCTCGGTCAGCCGGTAGGAATGGCGATCGGACCTGGCTGGCGACGGGACGGTCTCGACGAGCTCGACCGCCACCAGGCGATCAAGCCGATCAGTCAGGATGTTCGTCGCGATCCGCTCTGGAGAGGCCAGAAACTCGCGAAACGTGGATCGCCCGCAGAGCAGGTCTCGAATGACCAGGAGGCTCCACTTGTCGCCCAGAATATCGAGGGTGCACGCGACCGGGCACACGGAGCGTCGGCGTTTGGGGGAGCGTGGCATGATTACTCTCGCTTGGGCTCTGCCTCCAGCAGTTGCTCCGCCTGAGACCAACTCAGTGGCACCTGGCCGACATCAACGTAGGTGAACGCTGATGAGAATGACGCGGGGGCGATTCCTCCTTCTGCGATGGCGCGGCGATGCGCCGGCGAGGCCGCGAAAAGCTCCATGGATTCCCGATCGATCCAGGCGGACATCGTCCACACGCGCGGACCGAAGAGCTGCTTTCGCACTGCGTACCCGATCAGGCCGTCGTGCGCTTTCATGGTGCCCAGCACCGAGTCAAGCTGGGTGGAAAAGTGGCGTCCTTTGCCAGCCTCAACGTCCCCCTGAGTGATCGCGATGAAGACTTGGGTGCTGGCGCCAGGGTGGATCACCCCGCGGGTGGAGTCATAGCCCGGGCCGCGAAAGGGGTAGCCGACGCGGCAGCCCGCAACGAGCGGAAGCAAGAGCGTGGAGGCCGCCGCCGCCAGGAGGAGTTTGACTTTCGTTATCCGCATGCGGCGAGGGTAGGTTGCAGACTTGCACTTTGCAAGTGAAAGGACTACCATCGCGGGATTGGCAGGAGGACGGGCGGTCGCGGTGGGGAGGGGCCCGCCGAAAGGGGAACGGAGCATGACCAGAGCGAGCGCGATCGACCGAGTTCGCCGAGCGTTGGCCGGGGCGTCGTTGTTTGGCCTCTTGGGGGGCTGCGCTTCGGTTGAACCGGTGGGAAGCGCTGAAAATCCGCTGGTTGAAAGGGGAGTTGGCGAGAACGAGATCAACTGGCCCTTGGGGTACAAGCCGGAAGAGGCGACATTCTTCGTACACAATGAGATCGAGATTGAGGCCCCGCCGCAGCGGGTGTGGGACATTCTCGTCCAGGCCCAGGCGTGGCCAAGCTGGTACGAGGGTGCCTCCGACGTGAAGGTGATCGGAAGCGATGATGGGGTTTTGCGCGCCGACCAAGCCTTCACGTGGCGCACCATGGATATGGAGTTCACCTCGAAGATCAAGGAGTTCAAGGCGCCCACGCGCCTGAGCTGGGAATCGCGCAAGACCCTGATTCAGGGGTATCACGCCTGGCTGATCATCCCGAGCGGGGAGGGGTGTCGGGTCATCACCGACGAAAGCCAGCACGGGTTCCTGGCTTCGATGCAGGGGATCTTCATCCCGAACAAGCTGAGACGCCTGCACGATGTCTGGCTGGCGGGAATCAAGAAGAAAGCCGAGAGAGTCGCGCTCTGAGGCGCGGAATCGCCGCGATGACGCGAGCTTTGGTCGCTTCGGGGCATGGCGCCGTGGTTGGGGTGAGCTGGAAGCGGCGTGAGTAAAGCAAACGCCCCCGCGTTTCCGCAGGGGCGAAGGAAGTTGAACTTGAGTGACTCGGGCGCAGGGCCCGGGGTGGA
>JAKFUN010000091.1 GCA_021732675.1 Phycisphaerales bacterium | reverse complement strand
GGGGCTTCTGGGGCGAGGTTGGGGGCACCCTGTCGGAACTGAAGCAGGGCGTTGAGCAGCGACTGGCTTTGCAGCCACATCTTGCGAGCCTCGGCGACCTTGCCTTGGCGATACAACGCGTCAGCGTAATGGTCAAGGATCGTCGGGTCGCTCTCGCCCCCGAGCTCGGTGACGGCCCGGGCCAGCAGGGTCAACGCGCCTTGCTTGGCCACGGAGCCATCGGGGTTGAGCTGGTCCGCCAGATCGCCCTTTTTGTAGCGCACCCACGCCAGCGAGTCGGTCACGCTTTCGCTGTCGGGGAGTTTTTGCGATGCCATTTCGATCAGCCGCTCGGCTTCCTCGAGGTTGCGCCCCTGCTCGAGCATCAGGTAGCCGAGATTGTTCGCGGCCCACCCATGATCCGGCTGAAGCTCGAGCGTGAAGCGGTACATGGCTTCAGCCTCTTGCTCGCGTGCGATCGAGCTCATCTGGGTCCCGACGGCGTAGGCGATCTCCGACCGGGCGTTGCGTTCGGAGTCTTCGGGGTCGATGATCGGGCCCAGGCGCTCACTGAGAATCTGCAGCAGGGCTTTGGGGTCTTGGGTGTCGCGGGCCAGGGTCATGCCGTCGGCGGGGCTTCCTTTGACGCAGGTGAACCGAAAAAGCTCGTACTGGAAGGCGCTGTTGTCGGGGGCGAAGCGGCGGATGGTCTCGCGGAGCATCGAGAGGGCGGGGCCGGGGGTGTCGAGTTCTTCGAGCTGGCCGATGATCCTGACGTACGCGGCGCTACGTGCGTTGGGGAGCTTTCGGCCTACGTCGTCGGCGGCGTCGGCGAGGCGAACGGCATCGTCGGGAGCCGCGGCGGCCAGCAGCGTGAGACGCGCCGCGAGCAGCTGCGGGGGAATCGGCACAGCGTTGCGGACGAAGAGGTCGAAGAGGTCGAGGGCGGCTTGGGCGTCGGCCTTGGCGAGTGCTTCGGGCTTGAGGCCGGCCAGGAACGCGCCCACCCGTTGACCGTTTTCGACGGTCATGGGCCCCTGGGCGGGGAAAGCGCGGCGGAGGGCCTGGATGGCCCCGCCCGTGTCGCCCTTGCGCTGCAAAAACTGGGAAAACTCGAAGCCGTTCTCGGGGGTTGGGGGGGAAGCCTCCAGGCGGGCCTTGGCGAGTTCGTCGGCGCGTTCGGGGTCGTTGAGTGAAGACCGAACGATGCTCTCACGCAGGCGGGCCAGATCGGTGATGGGCCACTTTTCCAGCGCGGGCGAGAGGAGTGATTCGGCGTCGGCACCCTTGCCGGTCGCGGCGAACACGCGGGCGGCGGCCGCGAGCAGGGGTGTGGAGTCTGGGCGTTTCGCCAGTCGAGCCTGAAGCCATTCGAGGCCTTGGCGCGACATCTGGGGGGTGGCGCTCACGCTGCGTTCCCAGATGGTGGCGAGCAGGCCCAGCGCGTCGAGGTCTTCTGAATTGTCGGTCATCAGGCTCAGGAGCAGCGACTCTGACTGTGCCCACAGCGAGCGGGAGGCGAGCTCGCGCGCTTGCAGCACGCGGATCAGGCGGCTGTTTGGAACCCGGTCGCGCAGCGAGCGGGCCAGCGCGGGAACGCGTTGATCCGCGGGGTTCCCTGCCGTGAAGATCCCTAGCAGGGGCGCGTAGGGGCGTTCGTCGAACCGGTCGATGGAGATGGCGCGTTCGAGCAGGGCCTGGGCCTTGGGGAGGGTCTGGGCCCGGGCGGCCAAGTCCGCGGCTTGAAGCAGCAGCGGAACGCCCGGGCGGGCGGTTTCGTCCAGGTCGGGCGAGAGGGCGGCGAGCCCTTCGGTGGGGCGCTGAGCCACGTCGAGCGCGATGGCCAAGGCGCGTCGCGCGGCCGGGCTTTGTGGCGAGAGCTCTTGGAGGCGGGTGATGCAGGCCGCGACCAACTCGGGCCGAGCAGACTGAGCGCCAAGAGAGGCGCGGAGCGCCAGTGATGCGGGCTCCAGTGCCGGGGGGAATGATCCCTTGGTGATGAGCGTCAAGGCCTGGGTGGTGAGCCCGAGCTTGTCGAGCATGGCCCCGGCCAAGAGGCGTGATGGACCGGTGTCGGTGTCTTGGAGAATGGTGAGCGCGGTGTCTACGCCTCGGCCATCGAAGATCAACGCCCGGGCCGCCATGTCAGCCGCGAGGGGTTCGGAGGCGACGACCTCGATGAGATCGCTCACCCGCCCCGCGACGTCTTTGGGCTCACGAAGGGCGAGCAGGGCTTCGAGAAGGGGGGCTTCCAAGCCGCTTTGGCGTAGAGCACCCAACAGCACTTCGCGGGCGGCTGGGGCATCTGGGGTGCTCGCCGCGGCGGCGCGGGCGAGTCTGGATCGATTGCTGGGGGTAGTCTGCGAGGTGCCTTGGGCGGCGACTGCCTTGGGCCAGGCTTCGCCCAGCTCGGTGTTGGTTCCGAGGTAGCGCAGCAGCGGAAGCAAGCGTTCGTCGATGACCCCCTGGTCGTTGGCGAGAAGGTCGAGGGCCGAGAGACCGGCGTTGGCGGAGCGCCCGGCGCGGGTCTCGATGTAGACCCGGCGCGATAGGAGACCAAGCGCTTCTGACCCGGGGGCGTTGAAGGCTTCTTCCCAGGCGAGGGTGGCCTTCTCGGGTTGATCCAGGCGCGACCAAAGATCGCCGGCGATGGTCCAGAGTTCGGAGCGGCGTCGCAGGATCTCGCCCAGTTCCAGACGCTCGCGCGATTGTGCCAACTGGGTGGGCGGGTCGGCCAGGCTGAGCTCGATGGTCTCGGCGCTGGCCCGCAGATAGCCCAGCTTGGCGAGGGCCTGGCCCAGGTCAATCCCGGCGGGGGGCCAGATGGACCCAGACTCGGCGAGGTCGCGTTGGGCGCTCTCGGCGAGCAGGGCGGCTGCCTCCTGAGTGCGCTCGGCCCGCCACGCGTCGCGCCCAAGGGCACGCAGCACGCGGGGCTCGCGCGACCCGCTGCGCAGCGCACGCTGGTAGCTCGCCATCGCAGAGGCACGGCGGCCCGCCAGCGACTGGGCCTCGCCAAGCTCGCGCCACACGCTGGCAGCGCCGGGATCTAGCTTGGAGGCGTTCTCTAGCCGATTGATGGCTTCGGCGGCTTTGCCCACTAGCAACGCGCTCCGGCCTGCGATGTATTCGCGCAGCGCCCCGGGGTCGGCGGGCTGGGTTTCTGGTGTGGGGCTGGGCGCTCCCGGG
>JAKFUN010000148.1 GCA_021732675.1 Phycisphaerales bacterium | reverse complement strand
GGGGAGGCTTGGTGGGCTACACGTCGCGAGCGCGCGAGGGCGAAGGGGAGCTTTGGCAGAGAGCGTGACCATCGAAGTGCGGATTGTGAACCCGTTGGGCCTGCACGCCCGGCCGGCGACCGCTTTTGTCGATGTCGCCTCCACGTTTTTGAGCACCATCACGGTGTGCAAAGAGGACACGACGGTGGACGGCAAGAGCATCATGCAACTGATGCTGCTGGCGGCGAGCCAGGGGAGCCAGCTGAGAATCACGGCGAGCGGCAAAGACGCTTCTCAGGCGTGTGCCGCGCTCAAGGCGCTGGTGGATGGCGGGTTTGACGAGGAGTGAGCGAGGCCCAAGACCGGAAAGAGCGGCGCGGGGCTGGGAGCGCCTGATCGGGAGCCGCGATGAGTGCCCGGCTCCTCTCTCTGGCGCGGCGGGCGTGTGGATGAACTGGCGAAGTTGGGCGACGGGGATCTGAACACGAGTTGCCCGTCGAGGGCGGAGGAACGCTCTGATGGTGTACGGAATCCTGAGCCTTTTGCACCTGATCCTGTTCCTCATCGCGGCGTTTGAGATTTTGTCGTCGGGCAAGTCGCTGGGGAACAAGGTGCTGTGGCTGCTGCTGATCTTTTTGCTGCCTGTGGTGGGGCTGGTGAGTTATTATCTGGTGGGGCGAGGGAGCTAGCGCGGCGGTGATCCCTCGGGCCGACCGGCAAGCCGCGGATCGGCCTCACCCGCCGGGGATGGCGGGGCGACCAAGGACACGCCGGAAGCCCGCGGCCACGCCCCCTTGGCCGATGTGGCGCTTGACCCGATGGGCATAGCGCCCGCGCTGATCGCCTCGCAGCAGGGACGCCAACTCGGCCAGGCCGTGGCGCAGAAACAAGTATGCATGACCGACCAGCGAGCGGAGCGCCACCGGGAGCGGGAATCGCTCTTTCATGGCGACGTTGGTCCAACCCAGCCCGATCGCGGCTTTGCGAAAGTAGGCCGGGTCGACGCGTTTTGGGTGTACCCAGTGGCGGAGCGACATCTTGGGAGCGCAGAAGAGCTTGAACCCGGCGGCCATCGCCCGGCGCACGTATTCACCTTCTTCGCCCGCGCCCATTCCGGAGGCACCCTTCCTCCCCAGGTCGGTGCGATACTCGCCGGTCTTTTCGTAGACCCGGCGCGAGTAGGCGTAGTTGGCCCCCACCACCATGGTGGCGGCTTCCAGCTCCCGGGGTTGGTCCCCATGCGAGGTGCGACTCAGCAGATTGGCCAGCGGCGGGCTGATCCACGCTGGCTCTTGCACCGCTTCCCACCAAAGTTCCACGCGACCGGCGATGATCTCTGCGGGGGTCGTCCGAAGTACTTCGCACAACCCTTCGAGCCACGCGGGCTCTAGGAGCACATCATCGTCGATGAAGGCGAGAATGTCATTGGCGGCTTCGCGCATGGCGCGATTGCGGGCTGCGGAGAGTCCGACGATCGGCTCCTCGACACAACGGGCGGGAAAGGGGAGGGCCTGGCAGCGCTCGCGCGCCACTTCGGGCGTGCGATCCGTGCAGGCGTTGGCGATGACGACTAGTTCGAGCGCCACGCCGGGGGGAAGGGTCATCGCCCCTGCCGAGTCGATGGTGCGTGCCAGGATTTCGCCCCGGTTGTGCGTGCAGATCAAGATGGAAACGCTGATGGGTTTCATGTGGGGCAACTGCGTTGACGAGTCAATGATCGGCCACTGCGGGAGCTGGGACCAGCCAGGCTTTTAACTCCCGACGTTGGAGCTTACCCGTCGGGTTTCGGGGCAGATCCTGAACGTGGCGGAACTCGGCGGGCACTTTGTACCCGGCCAGTCGCTGGCGGCACCAGGCGCGGAGATCGCG
The DNA here is from genome assembly GCA_021732675.1 of Phycisphaerales bacterium. GTDB lineage: Bacteria > Planctomycetota > Phycisphaerae > Phycisphaerales > UBA1924 > RI-211. Next base: position 1,376 of record JAKFUN010000148.1, on the reverse strand, counting down.
CTCGTCGAAAGGCGCTCCGTCTTTCATCTGGACAAACGCCACGGGCAGCTCGCCGCGCATGGGGTCGGTCGTGCCGATGACCCCAGTCTCGTGCACGCTTGGGTGGGCGTTGAGGACTTCTTCGATCTCGCGCGGGAAGACATTTTCGCCCCCGATAATCAGCATTTCCTTGAGGCGGCCGGTGATGTAAAGATGCCCGTCGGCGTCGAAGCGGCCGATGTCGCCGGAGCGGAAGAATCCGTCGGGGGTGAAGGCCTTGGCGGTCTCTTCGGGGAGCTTGAAGTAGCCCTGCATGATGTTGGGGCCGGCCATTTGCACTTCGCCGTCTTGGCCTGGCTCCAGGGGCAGGCCGTCGGGGCCGACCACTCGCTCGCGGACGCCGGGGAGGGGCCCCCCCACCGAGTGGGCGCGCCATTCGCGCGGGCGGCACCAGTTGGTGACGGGGCTGGTTTCGGTGAGGCCGTATCCCTCGGCGAGAATGACGCCGAAGCGTTCGAGGAATCGCTTGGCGGTGGCGTCGGGGAGGGGCTCGCCCCCGGAGACGGTGAAACGCAGGCTTTTGAAGTCTTCCGGGGTGCCGTCTTTGACGCTGAGCAGGGCGTTGTACATGGAGGGGATGGCCACCATGATGGTGGGGCGATGCTCGCGGATGGATTTGAGAACTTTGGCGGGCACAAAGCGGGGGTGGAAGACGACGGGAAAGCCGAGCGTCAGGGGGAGAACGGTGAGGACGGTGAGCCCGAAGGAGTGAAACTGAGGGAGGACGCTGAGGGCGACGTCGTGCTCGGTCAAGTCGATGAACTGGTTGATCTGGCGGACGTTGGCGGCGATGTTGCCGTGGGTGAGCATGACGCCTTTGGGTCGCCCGCTGGTGCCGCTGGTGTAGAGGAGGACGCCCAGGTCTTCGTCATTGGCGGAGGCGGGCCAGATGGGCTCTGGGACACCATCGAAGGACATTTCGTCGAGGCGGAGGAGGTTGGGGACCTTGGGGGCGGCCCCGACAAAGTCGATCATTTTGGTGGCGCTGATGACGGTGTCGGTCTCGCAGTCATTGATGACGTAGGCGAGTTCGTCGGGCTTCAGGAGATAGTTGAGGGGGACGACGACCTTGCCGAGGATCCACCCGGCGAGGGCGGCCATGGCGAAGGCGCCGCTGGTGGGGAGGAGGACGCCCAGGGTGTTGGAGTTGCACTTGGGCTTGATGGCGCTGGCGAGGTGGAGGGCTCCGACGAGGAGTTCGGCGCGTCGGTAGGTGCGGGTCTCGTCGATCATCGCGACCTTGGTCGGCGAGGCCACGCAGCGTTTGATGATGGGCCAGTGGATGCTCAAGCGAGTGGTTCCTGCGGGGTGGGGGTCGCCCGGGGGCGGTATGCTAC
>JAKFUN010000017.1 GCA_021732675.1 Phycisphaerales bacterium | reverse complement strand
CCAGCAGCAGGCCGACGCCGGCATGATTCCCCACCCGTACGCGAGCTTCACGATTCTGGGGGTGGGGAACAGCCCGGGGATCCACGTCATCGCGCTGGGGGGGATCTTGATGGGACTGGGCATTCCGTGGGCCTTCTACTTCAAGCCTTACCTGGTTCGCCGCGAGAAGCGAAGGATCCAGCGCGAGGTGGCGGAGGGCAAGTTCAAAGGGCAGGCCAGGGGGTCGGCCCCGTTGGGAGGCGTCTCATGATGAAGCAGCTCGCGGCGATCGTGGTAATGATGTTCGTTGGTCTGGCCCATGGCCAGAGCGCCCCGGAAGGCAACGCCCACCCTCAGACCCAGGACGTGAGCGACGCGGGCAAGTCGCTGGACGACCCGTTCGGTCTCCCGAACCGGGATCAGAGCCAAGTCGCCTCGGTCCAGGCCAAGATCAAGTTCGCCCAGAGCGTCGACCTGACAGCGCTGCGCGATCTGGCCGTCTTCCACAATGGCCGTGTGAAGATCTGGGACACGCTGGGGCGAGAGACGGTGAAGACCATCGTCGGGCGTCGCCAGTACCAGGATTTTTCGCACGAAACCACGGCGGCAGGCGGGGAGAAAGTAACGGCGTATTCGTACGACCCGCTCTTTACCTTGCTCGACCTGACCATTGACCCCGCGTACTACCTCGACAAGCCGGTGCTCGGCGTGGCGTATCTCCCGCTGCGTGCAGAGATGCTCGACAAGCTCTTCCCGGGGTCCAACGAGGGGGATTCGCTGCGCGACAAACTCGGCAAGGAGACGGCGCGGGGGGAGCGGGAGCGCTGGGTCCGCCTCAGCCGCCTGACGCCACTCATGGTCGAAGCGACCCTCCCGGCCTTGGCCAACACCCATGCCGGGCAAGAATCTTGGCGGCGGGGGGTCGGCCAGGTGGACCAGAGCGTCGGCCTGTTCATCGAGTGCAAGGCCAACTATCTCGCCGTCGCCCCGGCCCGCGCCACTGACCCCTGGCGCCACATTTCGGCGCTCGCCACAGAGAGCCAGGCCCGCGGGGCGGCCTTGGCGCTGGGGGACGCCTGGCGCGCCATGGACGCGCCCAAAGTTCATCAAGCGGCCCTGACGCTGCGCTCCGCCCTCCTCGCGATCAACCCCGAGGTCTACCCGGCCGGGCGACGCGGGCTAGAGCAGACCTACAACCGCCTCAATGCCTTCGAGTGGGGCTTCTGGGCCTATGCCTTTTCGCTCGTCACGCTGCTGCTGGCCTTTGGCACCGGCCGCCGCTGGCTCGCGGCTTTGGGTGGGGTCTTCCTGGTGCTGGCCCTCGCGCTCCACGCCAGCGGCTTTGTCATGCGCTGCGTCATCGCCGAGCGCTTCGCCATCCAAAATCAGTTCGAGAGCATGACCGGGCTCAGCCTCTTCGCGGTCATCGTCGGTGCCAGCATCATGGTCCTGCGCCGCCAATGGCTCTTCGGGGCCGCAGCCGCGGGAGTCGGGTTCTTGGTCCTCATCACCGCCACCCAGACCCAGATCCCCGGTCAATCCATCGAACGCGAGGCGGCCATCCTCAACACCAGCGTCCTGCTCAAGTACCACGTCACCACCGTCCTCAGCAGCTATGGACTGATCTCGCTGGGCATGGTCGTCAGCCTCTTCTACCTCGGCGTCCACTACGCCGCACGCCTTGCGGGCAAGGCCCACACCCCCGCCCTGGCCAGCGCGGGCGGAATGGCCAGCGTGGCGCTGGGTGATGATCGCGGCACCATCGGCACCAAAGCCCGCCTGCTCGCCGACCTCGACACCGCCCAGATGATCGTCCTGCAACTGGCCTTCTGGACCCTGGGCGTGGGCATCCTGCTCGGGGCCTGGTGGGCCGACCATAGCTGGGGCCGCTGGTGGGCCTTTGACCCCAAAGAGACCTGGGCCCTCATCACCTGGATCGTCTACCTGGTCGTCATCCATGTGCGTATCGCTTCGCCCAGCAACAAAGCCCTCACCACCGCCTGGCTGAGCGTGCTGGGGTTCATCGTCATGCTCTGGACCTACTTCGGCGTGAACCTGTTGCTGCCCGGCCTGCACGCCTACGCGTGAACGCACGCCCGGGATGAGCAAGGCGAATCCCGGGATGGACGAGGCGGCCGACACGGGTGGGGAGGGGATTCACCACAGAGGCACAGAGAAGGCAGAGAGCGAAGAAAAACGCGAGAAGAAAGGCGAGAGGAGAAAAGCGACAACGCTTGAAGAGAAGCGAGAAGCAGAGAAAAGCCAGAAGAGAGAAACGCGAAGAGAAACGCGAAGAGAAGAACCGAAAAGAAACGCCAGAGGAGAAAAGAGAGAAGCGAAGCGCCGGACGCACAAAGCCCAGCGCGACCAAACCAACTCTTTGCGTGATCTGGTGATTTGGACGCCCGCACACACTCACCCCGCGCACAGGTCATTTCAGCGGGCCAAAACCGGGCGTCATCTGAGTGCGGCTTCCCGCCATCCAGCCTCGCTTCTCCCGCGCAAGCTCCCCCTCCTCACCTCTCTCTCTCTCTCTCTTTCTCTTTCTTTCTTTCTTTCTTTCTTTCTTTCATTCTCTCTTCCCCGTCCCCATTCTCCGCCCTCGCTTCTTCTCTGTGCCTCTGTGTCTCTGTGGTGAACTCCCCCGCTCCCCCGCCGCGTACATTGGCGAATGCCGCAACCCATCACCGGCGAATCAGCACGGCTCGAACTCACCGGCCCGGCAACCCAAGCCGCCCGCCGCCTCATCGGTGCCACCTTGGTGCGGGTCTTCCCTGATGGCACGCGGGCCAGTGGACGCATCGTCGAGACCGAGGCCTACCTGGGCGTCCAAGATCGCGCCAGCCACGCCTTCGGCGGGCGCCGAACCCCACGCAACGAATCCATGTTCTGCGGGCCCGGCGTCGGCTACGTCTACTTCACCTACGGCATGCACTTCTGCTTCAACGTGGTCTGCGGCGAAGTCGGCGTGCCCGCCGCCGTGCTCATCCGCGCCCTCCAGCCCCTCGAAGGTCTCGACGCCATGCGGGCTCGGCGGCGGCCCAAACCGCGCTCAGGCGCGACGCCTCTTCCACCCAAACCCATGCCAACCCGCGACCTCTGCAACGGTCCGGCCAAACTCTGCCAAGCCCTCGAAATCGACCGTGCCCTCGACCGCATCAATGTGCTATCGGACCCGCGGCTCTGGATTGAGCTGGGGGAAACCGTAGTCCCCGTGAAGCAAGGGGTGCGGATTGGGATTGACTCGGCCGGGGAGTGGGCGGAGAAGAAGCTGCGCTGGGTGGAGG
>JAKFUN010000055.1 GCA_021732675.1 Phycisphaerales bacterium | reverse complement strand
ATGCCCCCCATCCTCATCTCCTCCGACCCCGCACTCCTCGATCTCGACGCCATCTTTGCCTTCCTCTCCACCTGCTACTGGTCCCCTGGCATCGCCCGCTCGCGCCTCGAACGCGCTATCGCTCACTCCCTGTGCTTCGCCGCGTACGACACCACCCAGGCGCGGGCCGGGGGCAGCACCCTGCCCGCCCTCGTCGGCTTCGCCCGCGTCGTCACCGATCACGCCACCTTCGCGTATCTCTGCGACGTCTTCGTGCTCGAAACCCATCGCGGCCAGGGCATCTCCAAAGACCTCATGCGCACCATCCTCGCCGACCCGCGCCTGCAAGGTCTCCGCCGCTTCAGCCTCATGACCCGCGACGCCCAAGGCCTGTACAGCCAGTTCGGCTTCACGAACGAGCCCGACCCCAGCCGCGCCATGTCCCGTCGTGATACGGAACTCTACAAGCGCGACTGAGCGCGACCCGAAGCGGGGCCCCAAGCCGGCGCCGGACCTGAGTCCTCGAAGGTCCGGGTGGCGTGCCCATAGTTGAAAGCCGCGCTAAGAACTGCGGCTGCGCGTTGCACCATCCCCCGGCACAAGCGAAGTTCTTTATGCTTCGCACATGCCCAAAGCGCACTGTTCCGTCTTCGCAGCTCTTGCTTCCGCCGCCCTCTGCCTTTCCGCCTGCTCCACCAGCCCCCGCGCCGCCTCCCCCGGGGCATTGGTGGCCGAGCCCGAACCCTTCCAACTGGTCGAGCTCGCCAAGCTCGGCGCGGGCGCGAATCTTGAGGTCTCGGGCATCGTGCGCAGCCATCGCGACCCCACCATTTTCTGGACCCTGGGCGACTCGGAGAACCCCAATCGCATCTACGCGATTCACGCGGATGGAAAGACCGCCGAATCGGTGCGTTATGGCAAGGAACCCGGCACCATCATCGGCAACGCCATCGACTGCGACTGGGAAGACATCGCCCTCGACGCCTCCGGCCGCATCATCATCTGCGATGTCGGCAACAACTCCAATGCCCGCGCCGACCTGTGCTTCTACTTCGTGCCCGAGCCCGAGCCCACCGAGGGACGCACCTCCGCCCTCTCGCAAGTCTTCATCCGCTACGCCGACCAGCCGAGCTTGCCGGCCCCCAAAGACAACTTCAACTACGACGCCGAAGCCGTCTACAACATCGACGACGATATTTTTATCCTCACCAAACACCGCTCAGACACCTTGACGACGCTCTACTGCCTCCCCAACACGCCAACGGACCGCGCCACCGGCGTGGTCCACGCCCTCTCTCCTATCGCCACCTTCGACGCACTGGGCAAAGTGACCGGTGCCGACGCCTCTCCCGACGGGCTGCATCTGGCCGTGCTCACCTACGGGCGCATCTGGGTCTTTGATCGAACCAGCAAAAGCCAGTCGTTCTTCGAAGGCACCGTGCGCTCGCGCCGATTCCTCATGCCCGACGGCAAGAGCAGCGACAGCGAATCCATCTGCTTCGAAAACGAAACCAGCCTGCTCATCGCCGACGAAGGTCGGGCCGCGCTCTATCGCGTGCCCCTCTCCGAAATTCCGGTTCGATGATCAGCACATCGCGATCCCACTCAGCAGGGGCACCCATGCAGCCCACGCCCCTGGCGCTTACGCCGATCGCTTCGTGCGCTTGCGGATCGCCCCCACAACTTCACGCACCACCGCCACGCCATCCACCGTTGCCGGCACGTCGAGCTTCTTCCGGGCCAACATGTTCACCTTGACGGCATAGTCCTCGCCACACTTGGTAAGGCCGACACCTACGACGTTTTCAACATCCGCCACCAGCTTGGCGACCTGCGCCTTGGCCAAACGCGCCTTGGAGATGGAAATCGACATGCCCAAATCATAGTGCCCCGCCTTTCGCGGGCGAGGCCCTTTGAAAGCCATCAGGGCCCATCAGCCTGGCCGATTCACTCTTCCGCCATGCCACTCACGCCAGCACAAGCCTCACGCCCAGCTTCTTGAGCACCACGCCAAAGGGGTTGGCATAGGTAAGCCCGGCGTCGTTGCTCCCCCCGTGATCGCTTCCTGCAAAGAGCAACCCCGTGGCCCGCATCTCCTCATCCACGATCATCGAGCCCGAATCCCCCGAGTCGCTAAACGCCGCGTTCCCGGACCCCTCAATCTCCAACTGATCGTCGAAGACCGCGGCCCCAAAGTCATACCCCACCGTCACCCCATCCAGCTCAAACGCCGTCACCTTCCCGTGCGTCGTGCCCGTGGTGCGCCCCGCCTTGTGCACCACATCGCCAATCCCCGGCAACTCCGGCGCCACCCCCACCAGTGTCCCTACCCCGGGAATCGTGGTCGGGTCGTACTGAATCCCCCGCACCAGTGTCGCCACCGCGCAGTCAGCCGCGTTCCGCGTCGGCCGGGGTGTCAGCCGCACAAACTTCGTCAACGTCGCCACCTTGTCCCCGGGCCTCTTGCCACCATCCAGCAACCCGGGCTGAAAAATCGGCGACTTGAGCGCCAGCGCGTTCTCATTCGCCAGCACATGGTTGTTCGAGAGGATCATCACCGGGCCCGACGTCCCTTTGCGAACAAAGCACCCCAGCGTCCCCGCCATCACAAAATCCGCCGCCGCAAACCCGCACGAATATCCGATCATCAGCGGGCGCGTGCGGGTGCGATACCCAACTGCCGCCTTCTTGCTCGCCTTGGCCCCGGGCGTGATGCGTCCGATGTAGCGCACCTCCATCTCCCCCCTACTGCGGCTGTGCAAAAAATCCACCAGATCACTCTTCTCCAGCGCCCGGGTTTGCAGCCTCACCGCCAGCCGATATCCCTTGGCCTTGCTGTGCGTCACGCCCAACGCGTATCCAGAGCGAGCTGTGTCCGCCGCGACCGCCCGGGCCACCGCCACCCCGGCCGCCCGCGCCATTGCCGGCTGGCTGAAACGTTCTTGAACCAAACCCCGCAGCGACGATTTCAGTTCGCGCACGCTATCGAGTTGCATGGTGGCTCCCCGGCTTTGTCGCGACCCACGTGCGATGGCACACGCCACCTACGCCGGCCGCAACCAGAGATTATCTCGCCGGACATGCTTCTGTACCCGCTTCCCGTGATTGTGCATACCTGGTGTACAAGCTCATGGTGTACCCACTCACTTTGGGGGTTGCCGCAACCCCCTCTTCCGCATCGCCTCTGCATGCACGCCCCACCAGGCGTCAAAGCTGTGCCGAAACGAATACCCCTGCGCGTCCGCCAACGCCGCCCGCCCCATCTCGCGCCGCCTCGCGTGATTGCTCAATATCTCCACC
>JAKFUN010000155.1 GCA_021732675.1 Phycisphaerales bacterium | reverse complement strand
ATGCCTCGATGCCTCCTGCCTCATGCCTTCCCCTTCCCTCACCTCTTCCCGCCCCAACCTCCCAAAAGCAAAACGGCCCCTCTCCACAAGAGGGGCCGCGCACCAACCCTAGAACTCTCCACCCGCCGATCAGCGCTTCGCCAGCAGATCCCGGATCTGCATCAGCAGCTCCTGATCCTTCGTCGGCCCCGGGGGCGGCGGCGGAGGCGCGGCCGCCTCCTTCTTCTTCAGGTTCGTGATCAGCTTCACCATCAAGAAGACCGCGAACGCCACCAGCACGAAATCAATGCCGGTGGTGATGAACTTGCCGTAGGAAATCGCGACTTCCGGAATAGCCTTGCTCTTGTCCGCGTTCTCCACCGCCTGCTGCATCACGAACTTCAGGTCATTGAAGTCGACCTTGCCGGCGAGCAGGCCGATCGGCGGCATCATGATGTCCGCAACAAACGACCCCGCCACCTTCCCAAACGCCGCCCCCACGATGATCCCCACCGCCATGTCAAAAACGTTGCCCTTGACGGCGAAATCACGAAACTCTTTGATGAAACCCATGCAGCCCTCTCCATTCCAAAATGATCGCGGGCGGCATGCCCGCGTCAACGAGACTAATGACACAAACCCCGAACTAACCACCTCCCACACCACCAACTTCCCCATCTCGTGGCACGGGCTTCCAGCCCGTGTCTACCCATCCTTCTTCGTGAAAACCTCCCACACCACCAACTCCCCATCCCGTGTCCTTCCCTTCTCCTCACGCCTCTAAAACTCCCACCCAATCGTTGCAAAGTACTCGATGTCGTTCCTCCTGGTGTTGGGCCCGGGCCTGGCGTCGTAGCGATCGGCCACCCCCAGCTGAAGGTTCATCTTGCTCTCAGGGTCGATGATGATCTTGTATCCCGCCTTGCCGTTCAGGCGGTAATCGCTGATCTCCTGGAAGCTGGGGATGTAGTCCCCGCTCACGTACACGCTTTGCCGATCCGTGAACTTGTGCTCAAAATCAAACCCCACAAACCCTTCCGGGGTGATGTCCTGGTTGTCGCCCCCGAACTCTTTGGTGATGCCGCCGCCCAGGCGGCCCCGCAGCAGCGTCGTGTCATCCTTGATGAACGTATAGCTCGGACCCGCTGCCGTCGAAAGCCGGTAATCCCAGTTCTGAAACTCGTCATACTCCGCCTTGCCCTGCACAAACAAGCCCCAGTTGCTTTCCTTGAAGAACCAGTCGTTGCGGACATTGGCCTCAAACCGGCTCTTGTCCTTCCGCCCATTGCTCGAGTTGTAGATGTACCCCGCATCCGCGGCGGTTTCGATCTCCGAGGTCGTCCGCTTCAGCTTGATCCCCGCCCGAATCGCCAGGTTCTCCGAGTTGCCGTCCGCACCATTCACCCCCGCATCCACCGAGCGCTTCCACCCGCTCCAAAAGCTGTCCGGCTCCGGGGGCTTGGGCGGAACCGCAGGCTCAACCGGGGGAATCGCAGCAGCGGCTGCCGGAGCCTCCGGGGCACCAGGCAGAGCGCCAGCCGGGGCCGCCGGGGCACCCGGAAGAACCGTGATGGCGTTCTTCTGAAACACCCACTCGCCCAGCACCGGGTGGGCAAAGCGAACCTCCGTCTCGGTCTGGCTCACGATCTTCCCCTTGAGGACCTCTCCGGTGCTGAGCTGGATGTAGTCATCCGCCCGGGCCGGGGTGGCAGCGACCACAAGCGAAAGGGCGATGGCGGAACCCGCGCACAGCCGGACAAACTTCGTAGACATTCGCGAAACCTCCTGACAATGAGGGAATCTGAAAAGGGGGATTGGCCGCTGACACGTTCTACCGTCTTCGAACCACCCGTACGTGCGCGGAACAGCCGCGGCGGCCCAATCGGGCCGCTGTCAAACCGCCCAGACCTCCAACTGGCGGGCAACGTACCCAACCTAGGCCAAAGGTTCAAGCCGAGTTTTCAAATCAGCGGGTTTCAGCTCGCACCCAGGCCCCCGCCAAGGCGGGGGCTAAGGCAGCTGGGGCGCAGCTTCGGCCTGTCGCTCGTTCAAGTACCCGCGGGGGTTTTCCGGGGCAAGATGCGTGCGTAGACTGGTGCCCGAGCCGAGGTAGCTCAGTTGGTTAGAGCGGGACATTCATAACGTCCAGGTCGGCGGTTCAAGTCCGCCTCTCGGCATTTCAGGCCCTTCTTCTCGAACCAGGCAATGCCATGGATTCCCCTCCATGCCGTCACCGCGAAGGGTTGGAAGCGCCTAAGCCTGCCCCGGATCCAAGCACCGCATCCGCGATCTGGATGGCGTTGAGGGCAGCGCCTTTACGGAGTTGGTCGCCTGAGAGGAAAAGGCAGACGCGGCGCGAGCGAGCGGGATCGGGCGACGCGGGGTCGAGGCGGATGCGGCCCACCAGCACGTCGTCGCCTCCGGAGGCTTTGAGCGAGGTTGGGAAGCTGTTCCGGGCGCGGTCGTCGATGAGGCGAACTCCCGCGGCGTGCTCAAGGGCGGCACGTACCTCGGCTTCCGTGACTTCGCGGTGGAGCGTGAGGGTGACCGCCTCGGCGTGGGCGCGGAAGACGGGCACGCGGACGCAGGTGGGGCTCACTTCGAGGGACTCGTCGGCAAAGATGCGGCGGGTTTCGCGGATGATCTTGGTTTCCTCGCCATTGAGGCCGGTGTCGAGATCCACATGCGAGTTGTGGCTGAAGACGTTGAAGGCGCAGGGCTCTTTGAAGACCTTGGGGGTCTGGTCGCGCCCGTGCAGGGCGGCGCTGGCGCCATCCCGCAGTTCGTGGATGGCGCTGGCGCCAGCGCCGGAGACGGCCTGGTAGGTGCAGACGTCAATGCGATGGAGGCCGAAGGCGCGGCGCAGGGGCGCGACGGCGACGACGAGCAGGATCGTCGAGCAGTTGGGGTTGGCGATGAGACGCTGGCCTTGGGGCACCGAGTGGAGGTTGACCTCGGGGACGACCAAGGGGACGTCCGGAGCGTGCCGGAAAGCGGAGGAGTTGTCGACGACCAGGGTGCCCTGGGCGGCGATGGGTCGTGCGAGCTCGCGGGCGACATCCGCGGAGGCACAGAGCAAGGCGACATCGCACCCATGGGCGGCGGCAGGGGTTGCGAGCACGACGGGGAGCGGGGTGCCCGGGTAGTCGATGGAGGAGCCGACCGAGCGGGCGGAGGCGGCGGCGACGATGCGGCTGGGGGCGACGCCGCGCGAGGCGAGAATCGCGAGTGCCTCGCGTCCGACGGCGCCGGTGGCGCCGATGACGCAGTAGCGGGGGAGGTGGCTCACGGGCGGGGCTCCGT
>JAKFUN010000167.1 GCA_021732675.1 Phycisphaerales bacterium | reverse complement strand
GGGAAGGGTGAGAGTTTGTATATGCGGGCGGAGGAGAAGGCGGGGTAGGTTTGAGAAGGTTCCCATCCGAAGTCCTGCCTTGGCGCCGACTTTTCGAGGAATTAATGAACCGAGAATGAGCGTGTGTGGTATCTTTCAGCGACCGGGTAGCTGAAGGGTGATTATCTATTTGATTTTTCCCGGAGGTACATCATGTTGGCAGGTTTTGAGCGAGTGATCTCGCGGCTGGTGTGTGCGTGCGCGATCGCCATGTTGGGCGGGGGCATAGCCGCGGCCCAGGTGTGCGGGGTGCAGCCTGGGTTTGAGCCGGGGCTGGTTCCGAGCCTGGTCGGGGGGGTGCCGAGCTTTCGTACGGCAATGCTGGCGCATGATGACGGTTCGGGTCCAGGCTTGTACACCATTGGCATCGGATCTCCCGCCTCGGCTTCCACGCTGCCAGCAACTTCGGTGAGCCGTTTGCGAAACGGGCGCTGGGAGCGGGTTGGGTATCGGCTCGTGGGCGTAACGGTGTTGGCGTCGGCGGACTTAGGGGCGACGCTTCCGGGCGGGGCCCGGTTGTACGTCGGGGGGAGCGGCCTGACAGCCCAAGACGAGGGCGGCGCGCCGGTCACGGGTGGCTCGGTCGCGACGTGGGATGGCGATCGCTGGCAGGTGCTGGGCGGGCTTAGCGGATCGGTGAGTGCGATGGCGGGGTTCGACGACGGGGCCAGCGCCGGGCCGCGGCTGTTTGTCGTGGGCACAGGGCTGCGGGTGAACAATCAGTTCCCGGTGGAGGCGGCCCGATGGGATGGTCATGGGTGGGAAGTGGTCACGGCGACGTTTCCATTGGGCCATCCAACCGCGCTGCTGGGGTTTGATCTTGGGCAGGGCTCGCAACTGTTCGTGGGTGGGGTGGGAGGTACCGGGCTGATGCGGTGGACCGGGTCGGGGTGGGTCGAGGCCGGGAATGCCGCGGTGCCGATCTTGGTTCAGAGCCTGGCAGGCCTGGCGGGCCCTCACGGGCCGGAGATTGTGTTTGGGGGCGGGGTGTTGATTGATGGGCAGCGCTACAACTATGGCCGAATCAGGGGCGATGGTTCGGTTGCGGGCATCAGTACGCCGAATGTGTACTTCGATCGATACCCATCGGTAGTGGCATCGATGACTGATCGGCTTGGTCCTGCGGTGTACCTGGGTGGCGGGAGCCCGACGACGCTCGGAGTGCCGGTTGCGTCGTGCCATCGCTACGACGGTGACAGCGTGACGCCGTTGGCCGCGACGCAGCGATTTCGGGATGTGACGAGCACCAGAAACGATCAATCGACGATCACGTCGTTCGCCAGTTTTGATGATGGCGCCGGATTGCAAGTATTTGCGGCGGGGTGGGTGAGTGCGTGCGGGGCACCGGGCGCGGCGTCGGTTGAATATGCGCCGACGGGGCTGATGTTTCGAATGCCGCAAACTGGCCCGGACGCGGGGCGCGTCTTAAGAGTTGGGAGTGGCTTTGCGAGCTCGGGTTCGGAGCTCTATCGCATTTCGTCGCGGGTGATTCGCTATGCGGGGCGCGACCAGCTTGCGATCGCCGGGCCGGTGTTGAGTGCCGGCACATCCGCGTCGTGGGGCATTGCGATCTTTGACGGGCAGACTTGGTCCCCCTTTGTTCCGCCTGCTCAAGTCATTGGCGTGTTTCGTCCCACGGTTGTGCAGTCTGTGACTGTGAATGGGTTCGAACGCCTGGTGTACAACCAGAGTAGTAGTGCGGGCCAAATTGGTTACTTTGAGGGGGCTTCGAGCTTTTTTAATTTGCTCGCGGGCAACCCCGGAGGGCCGAATCTTCGCGAGCTGTTTTACTTTGATGACACCATGACTGACGGGCCCGCCCTCTACACGCAGGATTCGCAATCCATCCGCCGTGTGGTCAATGGGCAGTCGCAGACTTTGTTCAGCGGCTCTGAACTCAAGTCGGCAGTGGTCGGCGATCTCGGCAACGGTCCGCAGCTCTTCATCGGCGCGAGATTCGCCGATGGTCCCGGCGTGGCGGTCTGGAACGGCCTTAACTGGGATCGCATCGGCGCGGCCGACCAGTTCGTGTCGGTGCCCACGGCGCTGGTGGTGCACGACGATGGCGCTGGACCGAAGTTGTATAGCAGCTTTGAGTCGATCGGGATCTTCAACGGCCGGGTGACGCCGCGAATCGCAAGGTGGGGGGGGGAACACTGGGAGCCTTTGGGCGATGGCCTGCGTAGCGGCGGCAGCGCGCTGCGCCTCGCTCTAGCCAGCTTCGACGACGGGACCGGCCCGGCGTTGTATGCCGCCGGGGACTTCCTTCTCGCCGGTGGCGTCCCCTCTCGCGGCTTCGCCCGCTGGCGGAACGGGCACTGGGAGCCGTTTCTGGACATCAACCAGAGGAGCTTTGAGGGCCAGCCGCTGGCGGAGATGAGTCTTAGTGTGCTCGGCGACACGATGTATCTGGTCGGCGCCTTCGCCGACACCGGCCTGAGGCTTCCTGGCGGGGCGACCAACACTGAGGCGAACGTGGTCCAGGCGGAGAACATTCTTGCGATTCGCGCCTGCCCCCCCGCCTGCTTCCCGGATTTGAACCAGGATGGCAATCTGGACGCGGGGGACATTGATTATATTATTAACATCGCGGCCGGGGGGGTTAACCCCACCGGGGCGAACTCTGACCTTAATCGCGACGGCACTACGGACATGGCGGATGTGGATGTGCTGGTGAATGTCGTGGCGGGGGGAAGTTGCCGCGATTGAGGTACGACCCTTTGACCCGCGGCACGTGGAGCTACCGAGAGGCTCTGGCCGTGGGTTTCCTGTGTAAACCTGTGCTTCTCGGGCCGGTCGCGGGCGTGTGAATGGTTCGCGTTCGAACTGGTGGTGGCGAGGTTCCAAAAAGTCGGAACCTGGGCGCTTTTTTGGGCTATTTTTTGCGCGAAGTGAACACGGGGTTGGGTATTCTGGCCAGCGCCCGGATCTGGGGCGAGTTTGGTGGTTGCTTCGGCGTGTCATCGCATGCGGAGGTTGTATGTTTGGACGCATTGTGGCGGCGTGGGCTGGGGTGATGGTGTTGGTGACGGGCGCGTTGGCGCAGCCGTGCGGGGTGCTGCCCGGGTTCGCGCCCGGGCTCACCTTGACTGACAGCCAAGGGGTGAATCTGACGATCAATGCCTTTGCGGTGCATGATGACGGGTTTGGACCCGCGCTGTACGCGGGCGGGTCGGGGAATTTTGGTTTTGGGGCGAGAGGGGTTCCGAGCACGGCGTCGGTGGGGCGGCTGCGGCAGGGGCGCTGGGA
>JAKFUN010000096.1 GCA_021732675.1 Phycisphaerales bacterium | reverse complement strand
CAGCCATTCGCCATTTCGCCAAAACACGCGGGTGGGGTCGATGCCGAAGAGCTGGGGGATCGCGCCCGGGCTGGCGTCGATGAGCGGGGCGCCGCCGTCGGTAGCGACCTGGGCCGCCCAGGAGCGCTGGGCGCCTTCGAGGAGCCAGCTTTCAAATCTCAGATGGCCGACCAACTCTTCGTTGGAGAGCTTTGGGCCAGGCTGGCCGGCGCAGTTGACGCACAAGTGGAGAGCGCCCCCGACCCGCCCCCGCCGCTGCAAAAGCTCGTTGGCGCAGTCCGGACATGGCCAACGCTGGGCTTCGCGCTCCAGCCCGCCCGCGCCGTTGGATATCCCCAACCGGCCCAAGAGCCGGTCGTAGCTTTCGAGCAAGCGCTGCACGCCGGGCTTGGCGAGGGTCTGCCGGGCCAACACACCATCACCTGAGCGCACCAGCCCCAGAAACGTGGCGAGTTGCACACGCACCGAATCATCGGCGGGAGTTTCCGGGCGGCGCGTCCACAAAGGGGGCGAAGCCTGAGGGCTGAGCAGCTTGGCCGTGCTCACCAGCCAGCGCCGGTCGCGCTCGCCGGTTGCCAGATCGGCCAGCGCGAAGGTGGCCGAAGAGGCGACCCGCCCCCCCCGATCGCTATCCAACGCCGCGGCCAGCACCAGAAGTGTCGTCGCCAGTCTCGCATCTTCTCGCGACTGGGCGGCGTCGGCGACTTCCTCTCCCAGCAACAAGTATGCCATGGCGTTGTCGGGGGACAGAGCCTCGAGACGGTCAGAAACACGTGATTCCAATGGCGTGAGCACGCGAGGCTCGGCAGCGCGGCGCGACGCTGGCAGGGCCCCCGGCGTCACACTCGGCGCGGCACTTTCCAGCGGCGTCAAAGCTGCCGGCTGGGCCCACACGCTGGCGATCGCCCAGCACGCCCCAACGAACGCAACACCCCCCGGCAGGCGGGAACGCCCGCGCGCGGGGTGGATTGGGGCCACATCGAGCGCCGTCATGATTCCCCCTCCCCGAATCTCAAAAGCCACAGGCGGGTGACCGCGCGTTCGCTCACCTCAAGCTGCTCGAAGACGTGCTTGCCCAGCCGGCGTTGCGAATCGAGATCTTGCAACACACCCCTCACCTGCGTCTCGCGGGTGGGCTGCTCGGCAACACAGATGAACGCGAGGGTTTCGGCGATGTCCGCCTGCAACGCCGCGAACTTCTGAAGCTGACCCTGCGCCACCGACTGGCGGCTGGCGGAGCGGCGCTGAATCTCCAAAAGTCCCAATGGCTCGCGCCCACTGGCGATCAGGGCGCTCGCTTCGCGCGTGAGCCTTGCGGCGAACTCGGAAGCCGCTGCCTCCGGCGTGGGCTGGTCGGCACCGGGTTTGGTGCGAATCAGCGGCGCAGGTTGCGGCGGGGCATCGTCCGCCGGGACTGCCTCGCCCGCCCCACGCGGGCGGAACTTGGCGTACACCTCCGCCAGTTGCCTCGCCAGGCTGTCGACCTGGCCGAGCTCGCTCTTGCCCGCGGCCAGTTCCAGCAACCTCTCTACCAGCGCCCGGCGCACCGCCACCCGCCAGGTCGGGTCGCGCGGGCCGGGCACCTGCCCTTGCGAAACCCGCCGGATGAGCTCGGTGTTGTCGTTGGTCGGGGGGATAAACGGAACCAGACGCAGCAGGCCATTCACGATCGACGGCTCAGAGGAGAATCTGTCTACCAGCGTGCTGGCGGCGGCCCGAACCTGGGGTGGGCTGCCCCGGACTGCTTCGCTCACAAGCAGATCTGCCTCAAAGCCGTTGGGCGGGGCGGTGACCTGGGCGAGAATCTCGCGGCGTTGGGGAATGTGCCGCTCCGCGACGACGTAGCGCACTCCCCACGACGCCTCGGTGGCGATGGGGATGAGCGGGGCCTGGGCGGAGTCAGTCTCGCGGGTGACCGTGGGCGCGGGGGCTTCAATGAGGTCCTTGACCTCCCTCACATCGCCCGCGCGGAGTTTCCAGGCTGCGAGATTGAGCCTGGAGAAGTGAACCAGCCTCGCCAGACGCTCCAACCCCTCGGGGGTGCTCTGGTCGCCCGCAGCTTGACGAGCGGCTTCGATCCAGCGGGTCGTCAGTGCGTCTCTGGAGGCGGCAGGCGAGAGCCCCCACACCCCCGCGTAGCGATCGCGAAGCTCCGCCCGCTGCGAGGAGCTTGCCCCCACCGACAGCACCATGGCGTAATCGACCCCTTGGGCCCCGCTCTGCGTTGCGAGGGTGGAGGTGACGGCCAGCAAGTCGGCGCTGCTGACAGAGGGGAGATCAAACCAGCGCAGCAGCGCCGAGCGAGATTCGTCCCCTTGTCGCCAGGCGAGCTTGGTGGTCAGGACCGAGATCGCGTCAAAGACCACCTGGTCTTGCGCGGGGTCGGGGCCTGTGGTGAGCACGCGCTCGAGCGCGTTGAGCAAGAGTCGCTGAGTCAGCGGGCCTTTGGGCCCATCAAGAGCGACCAGGGCCTCGGTCCAGTCGCGCCAGGCCTGGGCAGCGAGCTTGACGGTCGCTTCGGTGCGCCCTGTCGGAGGGGGGATGAGGCGTTCGGGCAAGACGGCGAGGGCGGCCGCCGCCCCGCTGCGAAAGTCCGAATCGGCGGGACCCGGCGAGCCCTTGAAGATGGCGAGAAACGCATCGCGCAGTTGCTCGCGCCGGGCGCTGGGCAGGTCGCGTTCGCGCATCAGTCGCGTGAGCACGCCGGCGGACCAGGCGACCGGGGCTGCCCGATTTTGATGCCGGGGGGAATCGGCCATCGGCGCCAGCGGATCGCGAGTGCCGGGCTCGTTGATGGCGCGCAGCGCTCGCGAGAGAATCTCGTCTTGTCCGATCCCTCGATACATAAACTCGACGATGCTATTGGTCGCGGCGATCAATGCATCCGGCTTGGCCTCCACCCAGCGATACGACGCTTCCTTGATCGCCAACTCGAATCGATCGATCGCGCCCGCCGGATCCACCTCCAGCCCGTGCGAAGCGACATCCAGATCGCGCAGAACGTCGCCAAAATCGCCCACGCGATCGCGTGGGGCCGGGGGCACCAGCGCCTTTTCTGCCACCACCGGGGGCTTGATGGTTGGGAAGACTTCCTTCTCCGCGCTCGCCGATGTGCCGCCCCCCTGAACTCCAACGGGCGTGCTGGTGTCAGTGCCACCCGCGTTTGGCGAGGCAGCCTCTTGCTTCCCGCTCAGGGCCAGCACCACCACCACCGCGCCGATCGTAAAAATGCCCAGCAGGCCGATCCCCGAGAAGGCGAGCACCGCTCGAACCGCGCTGCGCTGTTCACGTCGGTGCAGGGCCGCTTCCTCCAG
>JAKFUN010000172.1 GCA_021732675.1 Phycisphaerales bacterium | reverse complement strand
GCTTGGGGGCGGGCGCGGCGGGCTTGGGAGCCAGAGCCCCCCCACTCTTGCGGGCGTCGTCGAAGGCGCGGACGTCTTCCTCCCGGACTTTGCCGGAAGCGCCGGTGCCGTGGACTGCGTTGATGTCCACATTAAGTTCCGCGGCCAGCTTGCGGGCCAGCGGGGTGGCGCGGTGGTCGGCGTCGGTACCGGCGTGGGCCGGGGTAGCAGCGGCGACGGGCTCAGGTTTGGCAGCACCGTTGGTGGCGGGTGCTGGTGTGGGCGCGGGCGAGCCAGCCGCGGCTTTGGCACCAACCTCGACCGAGCCGGCGACGGCACCGACGTCGAGCGTGTCGCCCTCTTTGGCGTTCCAGCTCAGCACGCCGGAGTCGGGGGCGCGGAGCTCGACGTTGACCTTGTCGGTCTCGAGCTCGGCGACGACGTCGTCCTTGGCGACCTGCTCGCCGGACTTCTTGACGAACTTGGAAACAACGACGGTGGTGACGGCCTCGCCCACGCTGGGAATCACGATGTCGGTCGGCATGCAGCCCTCACGGTTGAGGCGACGGGTGGTCGCCGGGGGATCAGGAGTTCACCACAGAGGCACAGAGACACAGAGAGGAGAAAGGAAAGCGACGAAGTTCCGGAGAGACGAAGAGACGGAGTTCAAGGAAAGAGAGGGGAACGAACAAAGAGAAAGAGAGAGAAAAGAGGCAGGAGATACAGGACTTGGCTAGGCATTTTGAATACTGCCACTCGACCACTCGACCACTCGACCACTTTGCCACTTCTTACTTCACGCCGGCCTTGGCCGGGGCGTCCTTCTTCCCGCCCGCGTCCTTGGGGGCTTCTTTGGGCTTGGGGCCGATGGCCGCGGCGATCACGGCTTCCTGGTGCAGCTTGTCGGCACGCTTGCTGCCCACTGCCGGGGTGGCGCTGGGCTCGCGCCCGATGTACTTGAGCTCAACGCCAAGCTGAGTGCGGAACTGGTCGGCGACATAGAGGTAGGCACCGGCGTTTCGAGGCTCTTCTTGGGCGTAGACCATCTCCACCCCCTTGGGATACTTGGCGATGATCGACTTGGCGAGTTCGGTGTTGAAGGGGTAGAGCTGCTCGATGCGGACCAGGGCGATGTCTTTCTTGGCGAGAACCTTGACGCGCTCGGCGAGTTCGTGGTAGACCTTGCCGGAGCAGAAGACGACGCGTTTGACGCCCTTGCGGTCGAGGCCGCCCTTGGTGTCGAAGGCGGGGTCGTCGAAGAAGTCCTTGAACGATCCGCTCATGAGCTCGTCGATGGTCGAGGTGGGCACGCGCAGCATGCTCTTGGGGGTCATCACGATCAGCGGCTTGCGGAAGCCGCGTTTGACCTGACGGCGGAGCATGTGAAAGGTCTGAGCGCCGGTGGATGGGTAGCAGACCTGCATGTTGTCGTCGGCGCAGAGTTGGAGGAAGCGTTCGAGCTTGGCGGAGCTGTGCTCGGGGCCGGCGCCTTCGTAGCCATGGGGAAGGAGGAGGACGAGGCCCGACCAGCGGCTCCACTTGATTTCGCCGGAGGAGAGGAACTGATCGGGGATGACCTGGGCGGTGTTGGCGAAGTCGCCGAACTGGGCTTCCCACATGACGAGCATGTTGGGGTCGGCCAGGCTGTAGCCGTATTCGAAGGCCATGATGGCGTATTCGCTGAGGGGGCTGTCGTGAACGCAGAAGCGGGCCTGCTTGGAGCGGCCATCTGGTTGATTCTGGGGCGGGGGCTGGGTGGGGTCGCCCAGTTCGCGCATGGTGTTGAGGCCGACGAACGGGGCACCGGTGGTAAAGTCGCGGATGACGGCGTGACGTTGGGTGAAGGTGCCGCGACGGGCGTCTTGGCCTGAGAGTCGCACCGGCAGGCCCTCCAACAGCAGGGTGCCGATGGCGAGCAGCTCGCCTTCGGCGTGGCTGACGTGTCCGGTCTGCACGAGCTCGGCGCGGGCCTTGAGCAGACCCACCAGCTTGGGATTGATGGCGAAGCCCTCGGGCGCGCGACCCAGGGCGGCGCAGACTTCTTCGAGGGTTTCTTTCGAGACGCCGGTGTTGATGGGCTCAAAGGAAAACTCGCCGGTCATCCCCGCCCAGCGGGCGCTTCCGGGGTCGATCAGCGGCACATTCGGGGCCTTTTTGGCCTTGGTCTGGGCGGCATCGAGAGCCGCGTCGAGGCGGTCCCAGATGGCCTTGGCGTCGTCGGAGGTGATGACCTTCTCGGCGAGGAGTCGCTCGGCGTAGGACTGCAGGGTGTTGGTTTTGGCTTTGATGAGGGCGGCGAGGATGGGCTGGGTGAAGCTGGGCTCGTCGCCTTCGTTATGGCCATACTTGCGATAGCACACCATGTCGACGAAGACGTCCTTCTTGAACTGCTGGCGATACTCGATCGCCAAGCGGGCGACCGCGACGCACGCCTCGGGGTCTTCGCCGTTGACGTGGAAGATCGGGGCGTCGACCATCTTGGCGACATCGGTGCAGTAGGTGCTGCTGCGCGCGTCCTCGGGGACGGTGGTGAAACCGATCAGGTTGTTGATGACAACGTGGACGGTGCCGCCGACGGTGTAGCCGTCGAGCTGCGACATGTTGAGGCACTCGGCGACAACGCCCTGGCCGGCGACGGCGGCATCGCCGTGCATGAGCAGCGGGACCACGCGCCGGCGCTCGGAATCGCCTCGCACGCGCTGCTTGGCGCGGCAGCGACCCAGCACCACGCCGTTGGCCGCTTCCAGATGGCTGGGGTTGCTGGCCATCGCCAGATGCATGGTCTGGCCGGTGCTCAGGGCACGCGTGCCGGAGTAGCCCCGGTGGTATTTGACGTCGCCGCCACCATCCGCGAAGCCAGCTTCCCAGTTGTCCTCAAACTCGGTGAAGACCTGCTCGTAGCTCTTGCCCATGATGTTGATGAGGACGTTGACGCGCCCGCGATGGGCCATGCCAACCACGATCTCTTCGACACCCAGGCCCCCGGCCCGCTCGATGAGTTGGTCGAGCATGGGGATGAGGGAGATGCCGCCCTCGAGGCTGAAGCGTTTTTCGCTGCCGTAGCGCTTTTGGGCGAAGGCTTCGTAGCACTCGCCCCGCGTGAGCTGGTCGAGCACGCGGAGCTGTTCTTGCTTGGTGGGGGAGCGCATGCCGCCGAACTTTTCGTAGTTGGCGAGGAACCAGGCGCGCTCGGCGTCGTTCCTGATGTGCATGAACTCGACGCCGATGCTGCGGCAATAGGTCTTCTCAAGGTGGGCGACCAGGTCGCGCAGGGTGGCACCGTCGGGGAGGCCGACCTGGGCGCCGTTGACGGGGCGGGCGAGGTCGGCGTCGGAAAGGCCGTGGGGGGCGAGGGCGAGGGTGGCTGGACGCGGACGGGGGCGATCAAAG
>JAKFUN010000187.1 GCA_021732675.1 Phycisphaerales bacterium | reverse complement strand
GCCCGAAAAGATCGACGGCTACGAGGTGATCCCCGCCCTGGTCGAACACCACGACGACGGCACCACCACCCTCGACGGGCGATACACCCTGAAGGGCGAAGGCTCACCAGACAACCCCTACGAAATCTCTTGGGATCTGCTCACCAGCGCCCAGCAGACCTTCGACCCCAAGGCCGGCAAGAAAAAGATCCCCGGCGTCGTCGCCTTCCTCCACCGCAAGTTCGTCCGCATCCGCGGCTACATCGCCTTCCCGCTCCAAATCAAAGAGCCCCGCGAGCTCCTCTCCATGCTCAACCAGTGGGACGGCTGCTGCATCGGGGTCCCGCCAACCCCCTACGACGCCATCGAAGTCAACCTCGCCAAGTCCGTCACCGGCAACGCCCGCTTCGCCACCGCCGGGGGCATCACCGGCAAGTTCCTCGTCAAGCCATACGTCTCGGGCGACTGGCTCGTCGGGCTCTACGTCCTCAACCAGGGCGCCTTCGCCAGCACCGACTTTGGCGGGTCGGGCGAGAACCCCGGCCAACCCTCCCGGGGCGACTAACCAACCCGCCCGCACTGCTCCAACAAGCCCCCGCCAGGCTACTTCCCGCCCGGCAGTTTCAGCTTGTCCTTGAGCAAGTCCCCCAGACCCTTCTTGATCAACTCTTCGGGCTTTAGGCTCTTCAGCAGGCTCTTGCCCGCCAGCTCCAAATCCGGCGCGGTGCTTGGGTTGTCCAGCGGCCCTTTGGTGCGAAATGGGATCATGTTCAGCGCCTCAAACGCCGGGCTGGACCTCCCCAAAAACCCGCCCATGCTCTTGGTGAACGCGCTGGCCGTCTTCTCGCTCAAGGCTCCAAACGGAACCCACGTCAGCACGTCCACCTGCTTCTGCACCAGATCCACCGTTCCCTCCGTCTCGATGCGGAACTCCCCGAATGGCACACTCCACTTGTCGTACGTCGCCACGCCGTTGAGGAGCTTGATCTCCAGCGGGTCCAGGCGCCGGCCCACCGTCCCCTCGGTTTTCTGACTCAGCAGCCCCAGAATTTCCTTGAAGCCGCCGCTCGTCTCAAAGCGGCACTCCCCCGGGTCCACCTGCACGTTGCCGTTGAGCTTGGTGAGGTTGTTGTCCAGCGGCACAAACAGGCTGGTTCCCACCACCGTCGCCGCCGACTGCTTGGGAGTCTTTTCCACCACCCCGATCAGCGGGAGCATCCCGATAAACCGCTGACTCATGGCCGGGGTCAGCTCAACCACCCGGATGTTCAGCGGCCTTTCGCCCACAAACACCCCGTTGTTCAGCGTTCCGCGCAGCGACATCGTCGCCCGCGCGCTCTCCAACGCAAAGTCCACCAGGGGCGGTGCGCTGTGCACCACCAGCTTCCCCTCTGCGTCGGGCTTGGGCGGGGTCAGCGGGAAACGCTCCACCGTCATCTTCACGCTCGCGACCGGGCCCAGCCCATCTACCAGCGCCCCCTTTTGATTCGCCAGCGCATCCACCACCGCCGTGGGCACCGCCGGCAGATCGCCGATCACCGCCAGCAGCGCCTCGGAGACATCAAACCCGCCCGCGGGGTTGAACGCCCGAGTCACCTGACCCGACAACGACATTCCCTTGGCCGCCGGGTTGCTCCCGACCACCGCCTCACCCACCTGCATCCGGAAGACGATCGGCGGACCACCCTCCGGGGGCTTGCCCTTTGAGTCCAGCGCCGTTCCGTCGGCATTGATCGTGAACGACGCGTCGGTCAGCGAGATGGGCGTGTTCTCGCCCGACATCAGCCGGGTCCGCGGCAGGGTCAGGCTCACGCCGATCTCCGCGCCTTTGACCATCTTCGTCGTGCCCGCCGCCGGGGCAGTCGCTCCCTCTGCAGGCCCGCCGCGCGCCATCGAGAACTTCGTGATCGCCAACGTGATCGGCGCGCTCTCCACCAGCTTCAGGTTCTGCCCGGCCGGCTTCTGGCCCGGGCCCGAGACCGCCTGCACGTTCTTGTCCTTCTCCGCGGCACTCAAAAACCGGTTGGCCGCCGCCACGTCCGGCTCCACAGTCACCCGCGCCGCCGACACCAGCTCAATCCGCTGAGGCGTCACCGACACCTTGACGGGCCCATCGCTTCGCAAGCGCGGCGCACTGATCGCCAGCGACGCCACGATCGGCGCATCCGCGAACGACTTGCCCGCCGGGGGCTGCTCGAGCGCCACGCTCGACTCGATCTGCGCCGTGTCGCCCAGCAAGCCAGTCAGCAGGCCATCCTTGCCGGTGATCAACTCCAGCGTGGCCGTGTCCAGGTTGGCGAGCTTGACGCTGGCCGCCAGCGGGCCGGCGACCTTGCCCTCGGCGATGTCGGTCTCGACGTTTCCGTCCAGGCGCACCACCGTCTGCCCCTTGTCGCCCAGCACGATCCCCCCCAGCGTGACCTTGACATGCCTGTCCTCTGGTCGAGAAGGCCCGGTGAGGGCGCTCACCGGCAGCGACGCCCGCACCAGCAGATCTTGGATGGTGAGGCGCCCGATCTCGCGTTTGGTCCCATCCGCCGCCATCGTCGCCAGGCCGTCGATGTTCGTCTGCCCGGGCATCCCAAACACCACGCCCGCCATGCCCACCTTGTCAAGCTGCGGCTTTCCCGCCGCGTCGATGCCGATCGCCAGCGGTTCAATCTCCAACCGAATCTGGGCCGGCCCGGCCAGCCGCGCCGCACTCGCCTTGGCGAGGTCCGGCGCATACGCCTTCAGCAGCGTCTCCAGCGTCGCGGGCGCCAGCGTGGTGCCGATGGTCGTCTTGCGCAGTTGCGCCTTCTGTGCATCCAGCACCACCCCCGCATCCGCCGCGAAGCGCGGCGCCGTCGCCACCAGCCCCAGGTCAATCGCCTTGGCGTCCCCCGCCACCGGCTTGGTCGCCAGCGTCACCGTCAGCGCCCCACCCAGCGAGTCCGCGATCAACTTGCCCATGTCCAGGGTCGCCGCGCCCTCCTTGGCCGCGGGCATGAACAACCCCGCCAGCGACGCGGGCAGATCCTTGATCTCCAGGCGTCCATTCGGGCGCAGCGTCATTGGCGGCGACACCGCCAGGGTGGAACTCCCGTCCTTCTCCACCATCGCGAGCAGGCTCTTGATGTCAAAGCTGCCCTGGGCCCCAAAGGGTGCCCCGGCGTAGTCGCACGCCGCGTCCAGCCCCGCCGTCGCGTTCCCGCCTGGCCTCAGCCCCGCAGAGAGCGCCACCCGCGAAACGTCAATATCCGCAGCCAGATCCGCACGCCGGTTCCCGGCGCTATCCAGCGCCGTCAACATCAGCCCATCCAACTGCACCTGCGCCTCGGCCGCCAACTGGTCCATCTTGAACGAGCCATCGGTGTTGCGGGGCAGGTTGAGATTCTTGACCACCAGCCCCGCCC
>JAKFUN010000107.1 GCA_021732675.1 Phycisphaerales bacterium | reverse complement strand
ACTCTCCCGTGACCCAGCCCCCTCCATTCCCGTTTCGCATCGGCCACGGCTACGACCTCCATCGCCTCGAAGTTCGCCCACCGGCTGGCGCCGGCCGCCCTTTCATCCTCGGCGGCGTCACCCTCCCCCATGATCGCGGACCCGTCAGCCACTCCGATGGCGACGCCCTCTACCACGCCGTCACCGACGCCATCCTCGGTGCCCTCTGCGAGCCCGACATCGGCCAGTTGTTCCCCGACAACGACCCGCGGCACGAATCGCAAGATTCCGAGATTTTCCTCGCCGCCGCCGTCGAACGGGCCCGAACCCTCGGCTGGGTCGTCGCCAACCTCGACGCCACCGTCATCCTCGAAAAGCCCAAACTCAGCCCCCACAAAGAACAGATCCGCACCAACCTCGAACGCATCCTCGGCGTCATTGGCCAGCGCGCCGTCAACCTCAAGGGCAAAACCCACGAAAAGGTCGACGCCGTCGGCGAAGGCCGAGCCGTCGAGGTCCACTGCGTGGCGCTGCTAAGAAGACTCTAAGAGTCCGCGAAGTATTGATTCATGCGCCGCTCGTTCGATCTCGCCACCACTCGAAATCTCTGGCCGTGCCTTCCGAATAACGCGTCCAGGTGTCGGCAATTTGCGAGGCCTGCCCCCGCCTGGCCTCGGGCCAAATCCAACGGGATAGACTGAAACCATGACCAAGAGCGCCGGCGCCGACAAGCTGATGGAACCCACCGACGCCGGCGACGGGCGGGTGCGACTTTCCGATCGTTCCGTGTTTCTCGGCAAGTTCCTCAGGCAGGGCGTGACCATCGGCAGCGTCACCCCCAGCAGCCGCTGGATGGCCCGCGAGCTGGCCCGCTACGTCGATCCCTCTCGCCCGCAAAAGATTTTGGAGCTCGGCGCCGGCACCGGCGTCGTCACCCGGGTGCTTGAAGACGCCATGCACCCCGCCAGCACGCTCGTGGCCGTCGAGGCCCTCAACGACTTTGAGCCCATGCTCCGGCGCAGCACCAAACGCGCCAAGCTGGTCATCAATCGCGTCGAGCTGGTCTGGCGCGAGCTGGTCGCCATGGGCCCTTACGACCTGGTCGTCAACTGCCTGCCCTTGCCCTCGCTCCCCGCGCGGGTGCGGGCCAGCGTCCTGCGAGTGGTCGATCTTGGCGCCCGCGACGCGATGTACAGCCAGCTCACCGAGTTTCCGCTGCTCTTCTTGCCCACCTACAAACGCTACTTTTCCAGCGTCAAGTTTGTCATGGTCCCCCTCAACTTCCCCCCCGGGGGCGTCTACCACTGCACCGGCGTCAAGCGCCCCTCCAGCCGCGTGAAGCGCGCCAAAGACCGGGCCGCCGCCAAAGCGCAGCGATAAGAAACCAGCTCAAACCCTCTTCGCAATCTTGTGGCACCGGCCTCTGGCCTGTGTGCTCCCCACGCTTCCAGAGCGCTGAGTGAGCTACTCAATCATCAGAGGCTCGGCTTCAGCCCCGCGATCCACGCGCTCACCACCTCGATCTGCGCCGCCTCCGGCTGAGGCTTCCCCTTGGGGGGCATGTGGTCGTCATGATCCAGCGCCACCGTCAGCCGATAGATCAGTTCGCTCTCCTCCGGCTTCCCGCGAACCACGATCTGGCCCCCATCCCCCCCAGCCCAGAGCCCGGCGGATGTGTCAAGCCGCAGGCCGCCCTTTTGCTTGGCGCGCCCGTGACAAGAAATGCATGTCGTATCGAAGACGCTTTGCACATCCGGCGGAATCTCATCTCCCTTGACCACCGCGATGGTGCTCGTTGCTGCCTCGCCGCCCTGACCTTGGCGCGGGGCCCGGGCCTTGACGCTCCTGGTCAGCGGCTCAGTAATAAACCCTTCGCCATGCGAAAGATCGCCCCCGAAGTGCCCGGTGGGGACCATCAGCCCCAGCGTGAGCCCCAGCGCGATGAAGTACGCAAGCCGCCGTGAACCAAGTCCCGCCCCGGTGGGCGAAGTTCCCTTGAACGCGTGTACCCGCAGCAGCAGCCCAGTGCACACCAGAGCGCACAACGCAAAGGCCACGCCCAGCCACTGATGCAACTGCACCGTGAACGAGACATACGCGCTCTCGCGCGCCAAAATCAGCCCAAACACCGCGGTAGTCAGCGCCGACAGCCCCGCCATCACCGCAAGAATCGGCGGCGCGTGCGGGGCCTTCGGGTCCCGGCTCAAGAGACGCCAACCTTCGATTCCCCCAATGGCCGTGAACAGGCCGATAGGCGCGTGCAACACCAGGGGATGCAAGCGGCCCAAGACCTCAAGCACGGACTCGGGGGTGAGATTCATGCCGCGTTAGATGCCGGGGCGTGCAGATGGGGTCACGAATGTTCATCACATTTTTTTGCGGCTAGCAAATGACCTAAGCACCGGATACTCTGGGCCGCGTGGCAAAGACCATGGTCAATGTAGACCCGGCTCGCCGCTCTCAGACAAAGGAGTTTTCATGTTGCGTCAGATGTCGCTCAGTCGTGCGTTGATGGTCTCCGTGGTGGGGCTGACGATGGTGGCCGGGACGGCGGCGCAGGCCCAGCCCGCCGCCAAGCAGCCCGAGGGTGAGCGTCCCGCTGGTCCGCGCGGGCCGGCCGGCGAAGGGCGCGAGGGCCGCACGCCCTCGCTCGGGAGTTCCATGAAGGCCATGTACCGCGCCTTCACCGCCCTCTCGGCCCAGGTTGGCGATGCCTCCAAGAAAGAAGAAAACCTCGCCCTCGTGGGCGAAATCCAGCGGGCCTGCATCAACGCCAAGGCCAACAAACCCGGTGGCAAGGTCTACAAAAACGCCAAGACCGACGCCGAGAAGGCAACCTTGACCGTCCAGTTCCGCACCCACCTCATCACCCTGGCCCACGCCCTGCTCGAGCTCGAAACCCAGATCCTCGAAGGCAAGACCGACGACGCCAAAGCCACTCTCGGCAAGATCGGCAAGCTGCAGGAAGAAGGCCACAAGCTCCTCGGCGTCGGCGATGACGAAGACGACAAGAAGAGCGACAAGGGCGAGCACGACAAGGGCGAAAAGGACAAAGCCCACGCCCCCAAGTAAGTCGTAAGACTCCGTCTTGATTCACCCCAGCCCCCAGCCGCCGGGGTATGAATCGAAAATCCTGCCGCCCAAGGCTCTCGGCCTTGGGCGGCTTTTCTTTTGCCGCCGGCATTCCCCCCGAGTCTTACACCCCCGACCCCGGGGGCACCTGCGGCGAAAGCCCGGCAATCCCAAACTCGCGCATCAACACGCCCTCAAACCATGAATATGGCAAAAACCGCTTGAAAAACGCCGCCAGCTTCGCGTCCTTCCCCACCAACACATGTGCCGGCGCCCGCCAAGCCAGCAGCGCCCGCTCGATCTGCTCCGCCGCTCGCTCCGCCGACAACGCATTCCCCGCCGCCTTCGCCGCGGCTTTGCTCATCCCGTCAATCTCCGGCCCATACAACCCCCGCGCCGCA
>JAKFUN010000218.1 GCA_021732675.1 Phycisphaerales bacterium | reverse complement strand
CGCCGGGGAAGGGTTCTTCGCGGTAGTCGTTGAAGAAGAAGGTGACGTGGGGGTATTTTTCGGTTTCGGCGCAGCGATATTGGCGGAGGTGGTGGGCGCTGATGGTTTCGCCGCCGATGAGGGGCATTTTGGGAGCGCGTGGGAAGGCGACGGCGGAGACGAAGGGGGTGAGGGCTTCCCAGTAGTCGGTCATGGTGACGTAGTGGAGGTTGAGCTTTGGGCCGCGATTGAAGCCGACGGTGCCGGTGTCGGGGCTGGGCTTGACCTTGGCCCATGTGTCGTCGGGGAAGAGGAAGGCGGCGGAGATTTCGCGGGGGCGATCGCCCCGGTAGTTGTAGAAGATGACGCTGTCGCCGTTTTTGATGCGGGAGGCGTTGACGTGTTCGGCGTTTCCGATGGCGGTGGGCGTGACGAACTCGTCGCCCTTGAGGGTGTCGCCGCTGGGGTGGTCGTAGTAGCGTTGAATTGCGGAGGCGGCGGTGGGCGCGGTGACCCAGCCGTCGGAGGGGTGGCCCAGGAGGCAATCGAAGGCTTGTTTGACGCGTTCCCAGCGGTGGTCGCGGTCCATGGCGTAGTAGCGGCCCATGACGGAGGCGACGCGGCCGATGTTGAAGTGGTCGCACTTGGCTTGGACGGCCTTGGCGAACTCGAGGCCGGAGAAGGGCCCGCTGTCGCGGCCGTCGGTGAAGAGATGGACGAAGACGCGATCGCCGGAGAGGCCGAGGGTTTTGCAGGCTTTGAGGATGGCGTAGAGGTGTTCGAGGAGGCCGTGGACGCCGGCGTCGGAGTTGATGCCCATGAGGTGGAGGCGGGCGTTGCCGGCGATGCAGCGTTCGATGGCGGATTTGATGGCGGGGTTGGTGTGGAGGCCTGATTCGCAGGCCTTGGTCATGACGAGGGATTCTTGTGGGACGACGCGGCCGGCGCCGATGTTTTGGTGTCCGACTTCGCTGTTGCCCATGGTGCCTTGGGGGAGGCCGACGTCTTCGCCGCTGGTTTTGATGAGGGTCCAGGGGTAGTCGCGCATGAGGCGATCGGCGACGGGCGTCTTGGCGAGATGCACGGCGTTGAAGGCGTCGTGGGAGGGGTTGGGGTTCTGACCCCAGCCGTCGCGAATGATGAGCACCAGGGGCGTGTTTTTCGGCATGGTGACTCAGCGTAGCACCACTGGCTCAGACCATGGCGAGGACGTCATCCCACTTCATGGCGTTGCCGGGCTGGCGGGCCTGGACAAACTTGATTTTGCCGTGTCCGTCGGGGCTTTGGCCGATGACGACGGTGCCGCGCTGGGCGACGTTGAGGTCGGCCCAGTAGAGGCCGTAACCCTTGACGACCTGGCGATGGAGGTCACCGAGGATGACTTGCTTGTAGCCTTCTTTGTCGGCCCAGGCCTTGTTCGCGGCGAAGCTGTCGCAGTTGAGGCCGACGACGGTGGTGCCCTTGCTGCTCCATTTTTCGAAGTCGTCGGCGATGCATTTCATTTCGGTGGAGCAGACGCTGGTGAAGGCGAGGGGGACAAAGCAGAGGACGACGTCGCCGAGTTTGACGTGCTCGGCGAGGTTCCAGTCTTTGCGATCTTGGGTGGTGAGGGTGAAATCGGGGGCGATGTCTCCCACGGAGAGGGGGTTGGAGCGTGGGGCGATCTCGTTTTTCATTTTTGACTTCCAGTTTGCGGGCTGATTCGGGCATTGTGAACTCTCCCGCGTGAACGGACGCGGGGTGGGGCTTATGCTATACGGCGTCCTGCGGAGGTCCGCACGCCTGATGTCGGTACGGACGCCGTCATCTTCGCGGCTTTTCGGGAGGGCTCGCTTGTCACACGCCATGACCGCCGACACCACGCACAAAGTCTCCGGCGACTCCGTTGAGGGGCGCTACGCCACGGTCTTGGAGCGGGTCGCTGAAGCCGCGAAGAAAGCGGGGCGGCGCCCGTCGGACATTATTTTGTGCGCGGTGACGAAGAACGCGGACCCGGAGCAGATTCGCACGCTGCTGCGTCTGGGGCATCGCGATTTTGGTGAAAACCGGGTGCAGGTGCTGGTGCAGCACGCGGCGATTGTGGAGGAGTATCTTGCCCGGCAGAAGCTGGTTCCCAGCGGGCGGAAGGTCTGTGCCGAGGACCCGAGCCTGTTTGCGGAGAGCAAGGTCAACCTGAAGCCCGCGGCTTCGCTGCCCGGGGGGGCCGAGGGCGTTCGCTGGCACATGATCGGGCACTTGCAGCGGAACAAGGTGCGCAAGGTGGTGGAGTTCACGCGGCTGATTCACTCGGTGGACTCGCTGCGGTTGGCGGAAGAGCTGCAGGTGCTGGCGCTGAAGCGGGAGGCGCCGATCGAGGTGTTGCTGCAGGTGAACTGCTCGGGCGAGAGCCAGAAGTTTGGGTGCCCGATCCCGGCGGCAATCGCGATGGCGGAGCAGATCTGCACGATGATCAATGTGAGGCTGCGTGGGCTGATGACGATGGCGGCGGAGGGGGTTTCTGCGGGGCAGGCCCGGGAGACGTTTGCGCGTTGCCGCGAGCTTCATGAAGAGATTGCCCGGATGAATTTTGTGGAGAACGCGCCGTTCAATATTCTGTCGATGGGGATGTCGGGGGACTTTGAATCGGCGATTGCGGAAGGGTCCAACATCGTGCGGGTGGGGAGCGCGATCTTCGGGGCGCGGGGATAGCGCGCCCGCCTCCAGCGCTCGGTTCAGCCGATGCGCATCACGCAGCGCCGCCCGAGCTGTGGCAGCAGCTTGGCGAACACGCCTCGCCCGACTGCGACGCAGCCCGCTGTCGGCGTGAAGTCCGGCCGCGCCAGATGCCAGAAGATGGCGCTGCCGCGCCCGCGCCGCACCGGCGCGTCGTTCCAGCCGAGCTCGACGATGACGTCGTAGAGGGCGTCGGCGCGGCTGAGCCGTTCCTCGGCCTGCCCTGGCGGGCGGTCGATCAGGCGGTTGTAGCGGCGGTCGGCGGCGTCGTCGCACCATGCGTCGCGCGGCGAGATCGTCCGTGTCGGCAGGGCGCAGCGCGGGCGGGGCAGCCGTTCGGCGCGGTAGAACAGCCGGCGCAGCGGCAGCGTGGCGCGCGGCGTGCCGCCATCGCCCTCGCGCTTTGCGACGATGACGCCGCCGCGCCCGAGCGCGCAGGGGAACATCGCGCCGCCGGCGATCAGGAAGCCCTGTCGCCGGTCGCGCACGGAGACGACGACGCGCAGGCTGCTCAAGCCGGCCCGCCCCGCCGCTGGCCGCCCGATCCGGGCCGAATCGCCTGTGCTCACTGAAAAACCACCCTGCGTGACTTGCGGTCGCGATTCCGCCGGCTCATGGTGACGGAATCGCAACCTTCCGAATGAGCCTCCATGGCCGCCGTCCATCATATTCTTCTGGTCGATGACGACCAGACGCTGCGTGAAGCGCTGGCCGAACAGCTCGCGCTCTATGACGAGTTCAGGATCTCGGCCGCCGCGAACGCGACGGCCGCCGTCAAGGCCGTGCAGGCCGAGCGCATCGATCTCGCGGTGATG
>JAKFUN010000197.1 GCA_021732675.1 Phycisphaerales bacterium | reverse complement strand
CGACCAGCTCCGGCCCCTCGTCCCAATCAATCCCCAGCCACGCCAGGTCTTCCATGATGCCCCGCGCAGACTCATCGCTGCTGCGGGCCGCGTCCGTGTCCTCGATCCGCAAGACAAACTTGCCCCCCTGCCGCTTGGCAAAGGCCCAGCAGAACAACGCCGTCCGCGCCCCGCCAATGTGCAGGTGACCCGTCGGTGATGGAGCAAAACGAGTGAAAACCGAGTTGGACATGCCCGCAGGGTAGGTCCCACCACGCTTCGCTTCGTGGTGCGGCCCGGCCTCCAACTCCAACACACCACCATCCCGCAGAGCCGGGCTCAACGCGACACGATCATCGCGTTCGCTTCACCCCTCGAGGTAGGTGTACCCCTCAAGCCCATCGTCGTAGTACTTCAGCAGGCTCTTCCCCTCCGCCAGCGTCAGGCGCTGCTGGCGGCACGCCGCCTCGATATCCAGGCGCATCGCGCGCTTGAGGTCCTCCACGTCGTACTGCACGTACCGCAGCACCTCTTCAACCGTGTCCCCCTCGATCACTTCCTCAATCTCCCACTCCCCGCGATCATCCAGCGAGATGTGCACCGCGTGCGTGTCGCCCAGCAGGTTGTGCAAGTCGCCCAGAATCTCCTGATACGCCCCCAGCAGGAAAACGCCCAGGTAGTAGGGCTCGACGCCGATCGCTTCGCCCGGCAGCTCGCGCACCTCGTGAAGTTCCAGCGTCTTCTTGTCGACCCGCTTGTCCACAAAGTGGTCGACCTTGCCGTCGCTATCGCAGGTGATGTCGCCCAAAATCCCCATCCGCGTCGGCTGCTCGTTCAACCGATGAATCGGCAGAATCGGGAAGAGCTGGTCGATCGCCCAACTGTCGGGCATGCTCTGAAACAGCGAAAAGTTGCAGAAGTAGATGTCGCTCAAAAGATCGGGAAGCTGCTCGAGTTCGTCGGGCAGGTCCCCCTTCTTCGCCGCCTTTTCCAGCAGCTTGTGCCCAATCGCCCAGAAGAGCCGCTCCGCCACACCCCGCATCGGCAGGCTCATGTACCCGAGACTAAAGAGGCTCATCGCCTCGTCGCGCGCCTGCGTCGCGTCGTGATACGCCTCCAGCAAGTTCCGGTCCGTGAGGTTCTTGTACGCGTCGACCAGATCCAGCACCGGCTGCGGCACCTCGCCCCCGCCCGCCGTCTCCGCCTTGATCGTCGCATCCACCCCTTCCAGATCCGGGTTGTTGTCAAACCGGCTCGTTCCCAGCACATCCATGATCAGCACCGACGAATACGCCACCATCGCCCGCCCCGACTCGCTCAAAATCATCGGGTGCGGCACCCCCGCCTGCTCCACCACGCTCTTGATGCGATACACCACATCGCTCGCGTACTCCGCCACCGAGTAGTTGATGCTGCTCGACCACGCCGACTGCGAGCCGTCGTAGTCCACGCCCATGCCGCCGCCGATGTCCAGCATCGTCAGCCCCGCCCCCATCCGGTGCAGCTCTATATAGATGTGCGCCAGCTCGTTGATCGCGTTCTTCAGCACCCGAATGTCGTACAGCTGGCTCCCCACGTGGCAGTGCAGCAGGTTCAGACAGTCCAGCATCTCGTGCTTCTTGAGATACTCCACCGCCTTCAAAACCTCGCTCACAAACAGCCCGAACTTCGAGCGAACCCCCGCAGAGCCCTCCCATCTCCCCGCCCCGCGGCTCGACAGCTTCACCCGCAGCCCAATCTTTGGCCTCACCCCATACGCCTTCGCGTGCTTGACGATCAACTCCAGCTCGCTGAACTTCTCCACCACCGGAATGATGTTCCGCCCCAGCTTGGTCGCCAGAATCACCGTCTCAATGAACTCATCATCCTTGAAGCCGTTGCAGATGATCGGCATCCCGTTCACGCCCGGCCCCCCGGCCACCGCCGACAGCCCCAGCACCGCCAGCAGTTCCGGCTTGCTCCCCGCCTCCAGCCCGAAGTTGAGCTCGACCGCCAGGCTGGCGATCTGCTCGCACACGTGCCGCTGCTGATTCACCTTGATCGGATACACGCACGAATAGCCACCCGTGTACTGCTGGTCCGTCATCGCGTCGTCAAACGCCTTGCGGATCTCACGCAGGCGATGATTCAGAATGTCGTTGAACCGAAGCAACACCGGGGTGTGGATCCCGCGCTCCTTCAGCCCCTGCACCACCTCAAAGAGGTCGATGTTCTTGGCCGGGTCCTTGGTGGGCATCACCGTCACATGCCCATCGGGGTTCACCCCCACATACCCCTTGCCCCAGTCCGAAACGCCATAGAGCGACGCCGAGTCGGCGCTGGTCCACTGGCCATGAATGAACGCGGAACGCGAGTGTGAAATGGTCGCCATCGTTCTGCCCAGGCGCTCCATCGCTTACCACAAAGCGACGCAGACGCGGTGCGAAAGGGGACGCGATCGGGATCAGCATCCGCGATCAACCTGGCGTGGCTTCCAAAACTCTTGCCGCGCGACGCGCCACCACGCGCGCTCGCCGCCCAAGGCCACCACCAACCCAAAAAGATAACGCACTTTCCGCCCCGGACAAGCGCAAACACACAAAGTTTGCAAGAGCTTGGCGGTTCCCGGCGGCTCGCCCAACTACGAGCCCGAAGCGCAAGCGAGGGTCTCCAGGGTGTACAAACTCGAAGCTCTTCCGGTTTCGGGCACCGCTGAGACCCTCGCTCGCGCTTCGGGCTCGTATTCACACCCGAAAAATCGACCCCAGCTTCTTCCCCAACAGGCTCGACGCCGCGAACAGCGTCGTCGTCAGCAGCGCCATTCCCCAAACCCCCATCGCGCTCGCGATGTAAGGCCCATCCCCCAGCCGATCCATGAACGCCAGGATCGCCTTCGTGATCGGATAGCTCCGGGGTTGCTGCGCCAGCAGCAGCGAGTCGCTCACTTCCAGCATCGAGAAACTGAAGACCAAGAGCCCCCCCGCAATCAGGTTCGCCGCGATCAGCGGCACGATCACCCGCCTCACCGCCGTCAGCCGGCTCGCCCCCAGGTTCACCGCCGCCTCTTCCAACTCCCCGCTCGTCTGCTCCAACCCCGCCACCGTGCTCCTCACGATGTAAGGCAGCCGCCGAATCGCATACGCCGCCACCAGAAACGGCACCGGGTTGGGGTCGCTCGACAAAATGCTCGCAAAGCCGCTCAAAGGGCCATTCTTCCCAAAAGGCCACTGCAAACTCATCGCCACAAACCCAAACGCCATCACCAGCCCCGGCACCGCCAGGGGCAGCATGCACAAGGCGTCCAGCAGCCAGCGCCCCCGCAGGGTTGTCCGCACGATCAGGTACGCCACCAGCACACCCAGAAACACATCCGCCACCACCGCCACCGACGCCAGCTTCAAGCTGTTCGTGATCGCCCGAAACGCATCCGGCGACCCCAGCGCTTCCGCATAGTGATGCCCGGTAAACGCCGTGGGCAGCACCGTGTCATACCACTGCCCGGGAAGCGTCACACTGGTCAAAAGCACGCCGAGATGCGGCAAAATCGCCAGCCCTC
>JAKFUN010000228.1 GCA_021732675.1 Phycisphaerales bacterium | reverse complement strand
AGACAGCCTCACACCCAAGGCTCCACAGCCGCCCGTGACCCCATCGGCGCCTCAGCCCGCACCTACCGCCGCGCCCCTCAAGAGCACCATCAACATCAATCTTGCCACCCAGGCCGAGCTTGAACTCCTCCCGGGCATAGGGCCAGCGCTGGCGGGGCGGATCATCGACTATCGCACCCAGCACGGCCCGTTCAAGCAGCCTTCGGACTTGGACAACGTCAAAGGCATCGGCGAGAAGACCCTCGCCAAACTCTTGCCCCTGGTGCGGGTCAAGGACTGATCGCCAGCGAGCGGCGCGCGCCGGGCCAACTCGCCTACAGCAACGTCCCGTGCAAAATCGTCATCGCGCACGTGAAGTAGATGATGATCCCCGTCACGTCGACCAGCGTGGCGACGAACGGTGTGCTGCTCCCCGCCGGGTCCATGCCCAGCTTCTTCAGCACAAACGGGAGCATCGCCCCCATGATGCTCCCCCAAAGAACCACGCCCACCAAGCTGGCGGCGATCGCGGTCGCAAGCATGATGTAGTGGTGCTGCACCGACAGATCCTGCACGATCTTGCCCGCCTCATCCCGGATGACTTCCTTCGTCTTCTCGTCCAACTGCGGGCGGGCCCACAGGCCCAGCAGCCCCCAGATGGTGATCCGGCAGAAGCCCAGGGCGCCGATCAGCAGCGCCAGAATCCCCGCAGTCACGATCTCGCGGCGCAGCACCCGCCACCAATCACGCAGCCGAATCTCTCCCAGCGCCAGCGCCCGGATCACCAGCGTCGACGCCTGCGACCCGCTGTTTCCGCCGGAACTGATGATCGCCGGCACGAACGCCGCCAAAATCGCCAGCTTCTCAATCTGCCCGTCAAAATACACCAATGCGTTGCTCGTCAAGAGCTCGCTGACAAACAACAAACTCAGCCACGGGGCACGCTTGCGCACCAGCGACCAGATGCTCGCCTTGTCGTAAGGCTCTTCCAGCGCCCCGACGGCGCCCATCTTCTGCATGTCCTCCGTCGCCTCGCGCTGCGCCACGTCCGCCACGTCATCGCTCGTCACGATCCCGATCAACAGCCCCCGCGAATCGACCACCGGCAACGCCGTCCGGTCATAGCGGGCCATCAGCGCCACCGCTTCCTCCTGGGGCTGGTCCGCCCGCAGCGTCACAAAGGAGCGGTTCATCAACCCCTCGATGATCGAGGTCGGCTCCGCCAGCAGAAGCTGCCGCAGACGCATGTCGTCGATCAGCCGCCCGTCGTTGTCCACCACATACACCACGTTGATCGTCTCGGCGTCCTTCCCGTACTTGCGGATGTGCTCCAGCGCCCGCGAAACCGTCCAGTCCGGGCGCAGGCGCACATAATCCGGGGTCATCAGCCGCCCCACGCTCCGCGGCAGATACCCCAAAATCGCCTGCGTCGACTTGCGGGTCTCGGGCGAAAGCGACGCCACGATCCGCGTCGCGCACGCCTCGGGCAGCTCATCCACCAGCCGGGCCCGGTCGTCGGGGCTCATTGCCTCGACGACGCTGGCGGCATGCTCGTCCCCCAGCTTGTCGATCAGGGTTTCCTGCACCTCGGGGGGCATGTACGCAAACGCCGCCGCCGCGTCGTCCCGTTGCAAAAATCGAAACCCGATCGCCGCCAGCGACGCATCCAGGGAAGACAGGATCTCCGCGATGTCCGCGGGGTGTACCAGATGCAGCGCCTCGCGCAGCTCGCTGTAGCGCTGCTCCCGGATCAGCTCTTCAACCTCGGGCTGGAGAAGTTCAGCAGTCGGATTCATGGTGCAAGCCTACGCGCGTGCGCGCCCCGTTCGAAGCACCTTTCGACCACTTTTGCTCGCCCAAAACCGTCGATCAGGCCAGGCTCGCCAGCCCCGTCAGCCCCAGCGGCTCGCGCATCCAGAATGGCTCGCCAAAGCCAACCCCGATCCGCGAGCCAAAGTACGCGTCCTCCCGCTCAAACCGCTCCAGCAGCCCCGCGTTGTGGGTGTGATCCCCGAACTGCGTGGCGTAGGCCGCGATCGACGCCCGCTTGCGTGCCTGCGTCGAGGTGGTGTCCATGATAAACGACGGATCCGGCACCTGACGCAGGTGCGAGCAATAGTAATAAATCACCCACTTCGGATACAGCGGCGGGCCGATCCCCACATACCCCGGGGGGACCGGCATCTCGATCTTGGTCAGCTTCGCGTCAAAGCGGGCATCCTCCGCGATGCGCGTCACCGCCAAATGATCCGGGTGGGCATCCTGCGGATAGGGCATGAACAACACCTGCGCCTGATGCGCCCGGATCACCCCCGCCACCCGGTGCCGGGCTTCGATGCTGTGCTCCACCCGCCGATTCGGAAGGTCCAGCAGCAACCGCCGAACCGGATGCGTGCCCGGCCCTGTGGGCGAGAGCTCGCGGGCCGCCTGAGCCGCTTCAGGCAGGCGGCTGGCCCGGTCCCCGTGCGGCGTCGGGCTGCCGTCGGTCATGTCCAGCAGGAGCACGCTGTGCCCCTGATCCGCCAAGAGGGCAATCGTCCCCCCCATGCCGATTTCCTGGTCGTCCGGGTGCGGGCCGATGATGAGAATGTTCATAGCGATCCCCAAGGCGAGTCCGCGCCGACTACTGGTCGCTGCTGGTGTTCACCACGATCATGCCCAGCACGCGCGGGGCACCATCTTCGCCCGCCACCTCAAGCTGGGCCAGCACCAGCCGCTGCGGGGGCTCGGCGGCAAAGAACCCCCCCGCCCGAAAAACGTCCCCAAACTCATCCTGAAAGTCGGTCAGAGGCAACTCCACCCGCTCCCCAATCGCGATCTTCTCAATCGCTCGCGAAAACCGCTTGTTCAGCCAGATCGTCCCCGGCCCGATCGCGTCCGAAGTCGTGTTGGTGAACTCAATCACCGTCTCGCGCCGAAACACCTGAATGTCCAAAACCGTCTTCTGCGCCAGTTCGTCCGGGTACGCACGAAGCTCGGCCCCGGCGCGATCCGAGGCGCACCCCCCCGCGAACGCCACCGCCCACAAAATGCCGCCCGCCATCGCGCTGGCCAGGAATCGTGATTGACCAAACCTAGAGTTCATGTGAGTGTCCGTTCAGAGCCACAATGCGACGCAGCCCACGCCGGCCATCGCCCCGGGGTGTGAGGATATCGACCTCGCACGCGCCGCGGAGCAAATCGCCAGGGCCGGGATGGACCCCAGAATCACCGACCTCCTCCCCCAGTTCGATGCGCCCTTCTTTCAGGCCGGCCTCGCAGGCTACTCCGACGCCGCCATGCGCCTCATCGCCCGGCGTCACGGCTGCCCCTATTGCGTCACCGAGGCCCTGCTCGATCGCACCCTCCTTGCCGGGGGGCGAGGCTTCGACAAAGCCGACCTGGGCGACCTCCACGACAACGTTCCCGGCGGAGCCGCCGATCACCCGCTGGCCGGACAGATCATGGGCAGCGAGCCCCGCGAAATGGCCGCCGCCGCCCTCAAAATGGTCGAGCAGAAAAAGCGCTCCGACAAGGAATATCGCCTTTTGGCCTACGGCGACGCCGCCCCCGCGATGA
>JAKFUN010000145.1 GCA_021732675.1 Phycisphaerales bacterium | reverse complement strand
GGGTTGGCGGGGGTGCGGCGCGACGTTGAAAGCTCCAGCGAGAAGCTGGATGCGACATCGGCTCCTTTGCTCATGACGACATAGTCGCCCATTCCCAAGAGGGCTTCGCGAAGGTCGGCG
Organism: Phycisphaerales bacterium; assembly: GCA_021732675.1. Taxonomy (GTDB): domain Bacteria; phylum Planctomycetota; class Phycisphaerae; order Phycisphaerales; family UBA1924; genus RI-211. The sequence goes on along the minus strand of JAKFUN010000145.1, from coordinate 3,444 downwards.
ACCGGGCCTCGATCATCCATTTTACCGTCGAGTCCCAGGCGCACCTCGACCTGGGGGCTCCAGTCCCCGCCGGGGTAGTTGCCCTTGGGGGCGAAGGCGGCTCCGCCGGAGGCGGCCCCGGAGAGTGAGCTGAACTGCACGACGCGGGGGTCGGGGAACTTTTTGCTGATGTGTGCGAGGTGGTCCATCCAGTCGGGGGAGGCGAGGCGCCAGGCTTCAAGCCCGCCCGCGCGGGCGTGGAGCACGCGGAAGGCCGCGACTTTGGTGCGGAGCTCGGCGGAAGCCACGCGGACGCTGTCGAGATCGCGTCGGAGCCTGCCGAGGGCGCGATCGGCGAGGATGTACATCAGCCCGCCGAGCACGATGGCGAGCATGATGGCTGCGAGGACGCCCTGACGGGTGCGTGCGGAGAGGTCTGGGGCTTTGCGAGGGTTTTCGAAGTCGAGGAGAGGTCGGCCCAGACCCAGGGAGAGGGCCAGCCCGCCCAGGGGGAGAGCCCAGGAGACATCGCCCCCGGCGAGGTGGGGGTCGGTGCGGAGTCCCTCGGCGCTGGCGAGGGCCAATCCGGGAGCTTGCAGGGCCGGCCCACAGCGCTCGGCCAGCAAGGCCCACTGCGGGCCGTCGCCGACCCAGACGACGCTGGCCGGGGAGCCTGCTTTGGCGCCGTGGTGGCTGGCCCAGGTGCGGCGGCACTCGACTTCGAGGCGTTCGGCGCTGGCGGGGCTGTGGAGGTCGCCCACGATCTCGACGCTTCGCGAGAGGGTCATGACGCCGCTCTCGACGACGACGAGTTCAACGTGCTGCCCGAAGCAGGCAAGGGCGAGCACGGGCCCATCGCGGCGTTGGCTGACGTCGGCCACCAGCGCTGCCAGCCCTGCGCTGGTGAGCCCGATGTGCCGGAGTTTGATTTCGGCGGCGGCGGCGACGGCGCGCCACCAGGCGAGGCGGTCGGCGGGCAAGGCCGCGGCGAGCACGCGGCGCTGGCCCGATGCGTCCCCGGGGAGCTCGACAAAGTCGATGGCGGTGCCCTCGGCGGGCAGGGTCAGTTGGCGGATCATCTGCAAACGCACCATCGAGGGGAGCTCACCCCGGAGATCTCCCCCCGCCGCTGCGGGGGGCAGAGAGAGTACCTTGAGCACGACCTCGCCCCGGGGGAGGCAGAGCATCACCCTCGCCTTGGGCAAGCGATGTTCGTCGAGCACCTTGCCGACCCAGGCGCCGATGGCGGCTGAGTCTGAGGCTGGCACTTCGGGGGGACGGAGGGTGCGCGTCCAGCCCGTCAGGGTTGCGCCCGAAGGGGAGGGGAGGGCGCGCAGCGCCCACACCTCGTCGCTGCCTAGCTGCAGAAGGGTCAGGTCCCCCGCCATTAGCCACCTCCCGGGGTTTGCCCGCTCAGCCATCGTCCCACCCGCCGGCCCTTGGGGGCGTTGTCGGCTGACGGGGGCGGGGCGGCGCTGGGCGCCGGAATGGGAAGCCGCAGCGGGGCGAACCCGGACTCAACCGATGGACCCGAATCTACATCATTCGTCGAGTCGGCGGGGCCTGGCGCTGAGTTGGGTTGATCGGCTGACTCGGGCAAGCGAAGGCCCTCCCATGAAGCGTCTCGAAGGTAGGCTAGGCGGGGGGTGGCGCCGGTCACGTCGATCACGGCGTCGAGGATCATTCGCAGCCCGCCCGAGGCAGCCCGCCCGGATGGAGCCGCCGATTCGGTGGCGGCAAGGGGCCCGGAGCCGAGATCGGGTCCCTGTCCAGCGGCGGACTGAGGGCCGGGTTGTTCGGCGATCGGGGAGATCTGGGCGATCACCCGAACCCGCCACACCAGCGAGCGCGTGGTGATTTTGGGGAGCAAGGTGGCGAGCTGGGTCGGAGAGAGGACGCCCGCGCTGACGGGCCAGGTGATGAGCGAGAGGGCGATTGGGTCCAAGCGTTCGCGGGCCGCGACGAGACGTTGGGCCAGCGGCGCGTCCATCCCGGGGAGGGCGGCCAGGACCTGGGCGTCGGCGCGATTGAGGTCGACGACGCGGGGGTGAACGCCGGGCGAATCGCAGAAGAGATCCAGAAGATGTCCGGCGGGCGCTGGTGGGGCGTTTTGGGTTGAGAGCCACGCGAGCAGGCCCGACATGGTCGTGGGCTTTTTGACTTCGGCCGCCAGGGCTTCGAGCAGCGGGGCGAGTCCTTGTGTTTCCGCCGCGGCGGCCTTCGCGTCCGCGAGGTCCCAGGAGTCCGCGATCACCAGGCGAGCGGCACCAGCCTGGGTGAGCTGTGCGTCGGCGCTGAAGGTTGTCAGGTGCTTCAACCAATCCGCACCCGGGGCGCTGGTGGTGCTGGGCGCGTTTGTGGGCGTGTCTGGTGTTGGTCCGGGCGTCTGGGCCGCCGGGGCGCTGGCGAGTTCACGGAGTTCTTCCGGGCTGGTCCAGGGCTGGCCGGAGGCGATGGCGGGCGCGAGGTCGGCGAGGCCATCGACGCGGGCGAGGTCAGAGGCGGCGGCCCCGTTGACGTCGAGCCGCGCGCACTCGCTGGTGGCATGAAGTGCCCCAAACTTCTGGAGGGTGACGACGGCTCTGTCGCCCCCGGAAGCAAAGAGCTGCCAGGAGCCGGTGAGGGCGGGGTCCTTACCTTTGACGAGCGCGTCGCGCTGCGAGGCCAGTTCATTCATGGCGCCGAGGACGCCGGACCAGGCGAGGGCGCGAAGCTGGTCACGATCCGCACCAGCGCGGGCCGAGGCGCGCGCGGCGCTGGCACCCTGGATCATCCCGGCGGTGACCAAGGCCGCGATGGTCAGGGCGAGGACGACCACGAAGAGAATGGTCCCGCGGCGGCTCATGGGGCACCCCCGACGGCTTTGGGGGCGTCGTGAATGACGATGATGCGGGTGCGATCCGGGGGGCGTAGAGACGGGGCGTCAGGCGGGGCGTCGGTGCCGGCGGCATCGCGGGGCCTTTCGCCCAGCCACAGGGAGACCTCAACCGCGCCGGGGAGGATTCCGGCGGCGGCGCTGTCGAACGAGGTTTTCCACTCAGCGCCGACGAGGTATCTGACCCGCAGCCCGGCGACGGCGGGAAGCTGCTCCCACGGCTGGGGTTGACCGGCGACGAAGCGTCGGGCGCTGATGGAGGCCCCGTCGAGCTTAAGTTCGCAGCCGCTGACGTCGCTGGCACGATCGCCAAAGCCCCAGGCCCGCCCGCGCACGCTGAGGTGGGCACCGTCGCCCTTGATTCCGGGCGTGGCGTCGCGGCCCGAGACGTAGGTGGTGGCGAGAGCGCCTTCGAGTTCGTCCAAGATCGCCTCGGCAGCCGCCATTTGATGGTCGCGCTGGTCGGCCTGCTCTGCGTGCTTTGCCAAGCCGTCGGTGAAGGAGTAGAGCCCCCCGACCAAGGCCAGCAGCAACACGATCGCAAGGACGACTTCGATGAGGGTGAAGCCAGGGTGCCGGGGCCTGGGGGC
>JAKFUN010000131.1 GCA_021732675.1 Phycisphaerales bacterium | reverse complement strand
GGGAGAAGGGTGGGCCGGGAGTGTTCATCCCGCTCGGAGGTGGTGGGCCAGCACCGGGGAACCCGGCAGTCCCCCAGGATGCGCTGGCGGCGATCGAGCAACTGAACAAGACGGCGGTGTTGAACCCGCCCGAGGAAAAGCGAAAGACGACGGCGACGGTGACGGTCACCTGGTGGGCGGCGTTCCTGCCCCCGGAACCCCCACCCGCAGATCCGGCGGCTGGGGAAAAGTCTGACAGCACGAAGAAGCCCGGAGGTGGTCAATGAAGCCTGTTCTTGCCTGGATTAAGGCCAACGTGATGATCGTCGTCTTCGGGGCGTTGATCCTGGTGATCATTCCGACGGCGTGGTTCCTGGGATCTTCGTGGGGAGAGTCGATTCGCACGGAGCGGTCGAAGGCCGCCAACGACGAGCTGACGAAGATCAAGTCGGCGACGGTGGACTACAAGCTCCCCGCGGTGGACCCCTCGGCCCCGGAGGTTTCGCTCAGCAAGGTGCCCCCCAACGAGGTGATTACGAACTGGTTCAAGGAGCAGCGCGAGTCGCTGTCGAAGGTCGCGGCGGACGCTTTCAAGTTGGCCGAGGACTTCAATCGTGGGATCGGCCCGGAGGCGAAGAGCTTGGGCCGGGTGGAGCACGGGCCGATGGTGGCGGCGCTCTTCCCCAAGGCGGCGAGCAAGGACGAAGAGACCGCGAAGCTCAACGAGATGGAAGACCACCTGCTGGGCAAGCGCGGGCACGCGAACCCGTATCAGGCGATGCTGGATCGGGTTCGGGCAGGGGGACCGGCGGACCCTGTGAAGCTGGCCGGGGCGGTTCACGACCTCACGATGCGCGAGACGGAGAAGATCACGGCGAACAAGCGTGAGCTGACGCCCGAGGAGCGCAAGACGGTGGACCAGACGCTGGCGGAGCGCCGGCTGGGCGAGTATCAGAGTCGGGCCCGCGAGGTGGCGTTCTATGCGACGATCGCGTCGTTGCCGGATGGACCCAACGGGGTGCCCGTGGATCACATTCCTGATCCGGGCATGATCGAGCCCAACCAGTTCTTTGTGTATCAGTGGGACATGTGGGTGATGGAGGATGTGTTGACGGCCTTGCGACTGGCCAACACCAGCGCGGATGGTCGCCCGTTGATGTCGGACGTCGGGGTGGTGAAGCGGCTGGAGTCGATGCAGATCAGTCAGGTGCCGGGGTTGGGGGTGGCGGTGCAGGGGCAGGCCCCGCAGTTTGTGGACCCGACTCCGCCCCCGGCGGCTCCGGACGCGAAGCCCGGGCTGATCCCCACAGATCCGCGAGTGTCCATTACGGGCCGCGCGGGTGGGGCGTGGAACAACTTCTTTGATGTGCGCAACGTGCAGATCTCGGTGGTGGTGTCGTCGGCGCGTTTACGTGAGCTGGTTCACGCGATCGAGCGCACCAACTTCATGAGCGTGACCGACCTGGATCTCTCGGAGGTGGATGTCTGGGAGGACTTGCGGCAGGGGTACTACTACGGGCCGGAGAACGTGGTGAAGGCCAAGATTTCGATCGAGACGGTGTGGCTCCGCAGTTGGATGGAGCCGCTGATGCCCGATCGAGTGAAGGCCAGCCTGACGGGCAAGCTTGAGGGGGACGCTGCTGCTGGGGGGGCTGCGCCGCCTCCGCCGCTCCCGCCGGGCGCGGGCAACGGGCGTGGGCGGGTTCGTGGCGGCAAGGGCGGCGGGTAAGGGCGGCGGCGAAGCACAGCGAGCCGACGCGGGCGATGGAACGTGTGTGGTGGATCGGTCGTTTGAAGGCACAAGAGACTTGGTAGACGCGGCGGGCTTCGCCGCGATTTGAAAGGGTGGCCCATGAAACTCAAGGGCATCAACTTCTTCGAGGCGAACGCGGACAAGATCGTGCTGGGCGTGACGGGCATCACGTTCCTGGGCGCGCTGGCGATGCAGTTCCTGGGCGGGAACTACATCAAGGTGGGGAGCGTGGAAAAGCTCACCCCGGGCAGCGCGTATGTGCCGGTGGAGGACGAAGCGAAGAAGCTTGTCGCCAAGCTGAACGCTGAGAGCCCCAAGCTCCCCGATCCACCCGTGCTGACTCTGACCGAGAAGCTGGAAGGGTTGGCGGGCAAGGCGCTGAGCGTGGATGGTGCCAGGATCGCGCTGGGGCCGCCCCCCTTGATCCAGACGGCGTCGCTGAATGTGGCGGTGGCGGCGGCGACGTATGCCCTGCCCACGTTGCCGCTGCCCAGTCCCGCGGTGGCCGCCCCGTATAGCGCGACGGTCAGCCCGGTGGAACTGGCGCTGCACCCTGAGTTGGCGACGATCCTGCCCAAAGAGCAGCCGTTGGACAAGATGATCGTGAGCGTGGAGTCGAGCTTTGATGGAGCCGCGCTGCGCGATGCGCTGCTTGCCGACCCGGACGGGGCCGGCCCGCAAGAGGCGATTCCGCTGGCCTGGTGGCGCGACCCGCTGGAGCAGGGCGACGACCTGGTGACGATTGTGGGGGTCGAGGCGGAGCGCGAGTTGATCCGCAACCCCGACGGCGCGACGCCTTCGACGCCGACGACCGGGATGGTCGATCCGGCGCCCGCCCGGCTGAATGGGGTGGCGACGTGGACCGAGAGCGTGAGGTCGCTGGGCGATGTTCCGCCGATGATTTCGACCTTGCGAAGCGAGCAAGAGCAGGTGCTGCGGCCCAAGTTCTATCAGACGATCGCTGGCCCGGCCTGGACCTCTCCCCTGGAGAGCGCTTCGCAGGGGGACTCGAACGAAAAGACCCGCCAGGTGAAGCTGAAGCGTCAGGCTTTGGCCAACTTGGACAAGCGGATCGCGACGGTCCAGGATCTGGCCTCAAAAGCGCCGGAACCGACCAGCAGGCGCCCGGGCGAATCTTCCCAGCCAGCGGAGGCGCCGCGAGGCGGCCAAGGCCGAGGAAGCGGAAAGGGCGGGGGCCCGAGCGGCCCCGCGAGCAAGACCAACGAAGGCCCCAAGGGGGACAAGCGGGCGCTGGAAGCGCAGCTTAAGAACCTCGGGGTTCAGCGTCAGCGCCTTGTGGACGAGTTGACCAAGTTGGGCGAGCGGGTGGAAGGGTCGGAGGGGGCGAATGACAGCAACGCCGTGCTGCAGGGAGCCCTGCCCGGGTTGCTGGAAGGTGGCGAGCAGAAGGTGTGGGTACACGACGTGAAGGCCGAGCCGGGGGCGATGTATCGCTACCGGGTGCGGGTGGTGATCAATAGCCCCGTCTTCGGACGCAATCTGCAAGAGACGCAGAAGGGCATGGCGGACGCCTCATTGGTGCGCAGCGAGTGGTCGGAGTGGTCGGCCCCGGTGATGGTCGATCGGGAACGCGTGCTGTTCGTGTCAAGCGCGCAGGAAGCGGGTGACCTGAACCCGCGGCCACACGCGAGCGTGGAGCTCTACCAGTTTTACTATGGCTACTACCGGCAGGCCGCGGTGGGGCTGGACCCCGGCGAGCCCGCGCAAGGCACGGCCAAGCTGCCCGAGCTCAAGCTGGCGGCGATGTCGAAGCTCAAGACCCTGGTGGAAAATGGCGACCCCAGTTTGGGTGTCTTGCCATCCGCCGCCGAACCGGCACCGGGCCCCACTGGGGGCGGCGGTGGAGGGAC
>JAKFUN010000194.1 GCA_021732675.1 Phycisphaerales bacterium | reverse complement strand
TTCTGCGTCGTTGTCGCCCTGGCAGGCGCCGAACTCAGGCGGGATGGTGACGATGGGAGCGCTGGGCGTGACGGTGAGGAGTGCCGGCTGGCTGGGGGTGGGGTTGAGGCACGAGGGGTCGGTGATGAGGCAGCGATAGCGATTGGTGTCGGCGGGCTGAGCGGGAAAGACGCAGAAGACCTGGGTGCCCTGGCCCGAATAGTTGGAGCCGTTGCCGGTGGGGCCGTCGTAGATGTTGACGTAGTCATTGGGCCCGGGGCCGACGAACTTTTGCCATTGATAGGAGACGGCGGGCCCGTAGGGAGAGACCTCGAGGTAGGTGCAGGCGGCTTGGCCGGCGCAGACGGTGGCGTCGGCGGGCTGAACGTCAAAGGGGCGCGAGAGGTAGGGGTCGAAGATCTGGCCGTCGTAGGTGGTGACCTCGCAGGCGCCGAAGGCGCTGGCGTGGACGGTGTAGGTGCCGCCGTCGCCGGGGCTGAAGTTGGCGTAGGACATGGTGCTGGTGAGTGCGCCGGTCACGACCGAGCCGGTGGGCTGGGGGCCGTCGACGATTTGGACGCCGTTTTTGAACCAGCGCCATTGGAGAGGGGCGGTGAACCCGACGATGTTGCCGGCGTTGAAGTTCATGGTCGACCCGATGCACCCGCTGAGGGCGCTGGTCCCCCAGATGATTTGGGGCGGGCACTTGAGCTGACGCACGAGCCACCCGGCGGGCTGGCCGTTGTAAAGGCCGTTGCCGCAGAGGGCGGTGCCTTCGAGGCTGATGCCGGTGGCGTCGGTGAGTAGCCAGCCGGTGAGGTCGACGCCTCGGGCGGCGAGGTGCGTGGCCAAGAGCTCGGTGCCGTTGGCGGGGGTCCAGATGAAGGCGGTGAGGCCGGCGGCGTTGTCTGCGACTTGTCCGACAATGGTGTTGCCGTCGCCGGTGATGGAGCGGGGGCGAAGGACGATGTTCCCGGCGAGGGTTGGCGGCAGGGCCACGATTCCGGTGGTAGTGCTCCAGCGAAAGCCGAACTCGCTGCCGCCGTTGCTGTAGCGTCCGGTGATGACGGTGCCGTCGTAGTTGACGGCTTCGGCCATGGCCCAGACTTGGCCGGGGAGAGCGCCAAGATCGGTCATGGTGCCGGAGGAGAGGAGCCAGCGAAAGGCGCGGCTGCCGCTGACGCCGACGATGGTGGAGGCATCGCCACTGACCGCCCGTCCTGCGGAAGAACTCTGCCCGGGAAGCACGCCAAGGTTGAGGATGGCCGCGGGCGTGGTGTAATCCCACCGATATGCGCGGGCGCTGGCCCCGATGCCGCTGACGCCGGTGACGATCCCCCCGCCCTGGTTGATGGCGATGGCCTGGTTGAAGGATCCTGTGCCGGGCAGGAGCGGAATGATGGTGAAGCCGCCGGTGGTCGTCCAGCGAAAGGCCCGAGTGTTCCCGCCGGAGTCGCCATAGCCGACGATCGCGGTTTTGTCGTAGTTGATGGCCTGGGCGTAGGAGTTGATGGTTCCGCCTGGGAGGAGACCGAGGCTGGTGGTGCCGCCGGTGCTGGTCCAGTTGATGGCGCGATCTTGGCCCGCGGCGTTGTCGCTATAGCCAACTGCGTTGACGCCGGAGCCGGTGCCAAAGGAGTTCAAGCCTGCGATCCGGACGGAGTTCCCGCCCGGGAGCGGGTAGATGGGGAGGATCATCTGGCCCAAGGCTGCGGGCGCGATCAGAGCCGCGAGCAGCAAGCCGAGCACCCACGCGGGGAAAAGCCCGCCCGATCGAGATGGCGTCCGAATGAAATGCGTAGTGGGGCGGGTTTCGTGTGGCATGCTGTTGCTCCGGTAGCTGGTTCGCCCTCCAATGAAGAGGGAAGGCGACAAAACTCCAGCCTACCAGGGCTTAGCGATACCACCGAGCAAAACTCACGGAAACTGCCGTTTCCGTCTCGTTCAGTGAGAGGGTGAGCCCGTGTTTGTGCGGGGAAACTATAGATCTCGGGCGTGGCGGGGTTGCTCCAAGTTCGACATCGCGCGAGCGTCAACCAGAATCCGGCTTACGGACACACCCCGCCGGCGATGACGTTTACGAGTCCGTCGATGTCTCCTTGATCTGAGTTGCCGTCGCGATTGAAGTCGGGGTCGATGCCGGTGGTGTTGGCCCCGCCCGCGATGACGTTGATCAGGTAATCAACGTCGCCTTGGTCGGCGTTGCCGTCCTGGTTGACGTCGGGGTCGCAGCCAACTGGGGGGAGCCCGGTCAAGCGGACGTTGTCCACTGCCCACCACCAGTTGTTGCGGGCGTTGAGCAGGGAGAAGGAGAGGCGGACCTGGCGTGCGCCCTGGGGCACTGCGAGGGGGAGGTCGAGGTGTTCGTTGGTGGCGTCGGGGTGGAAGTTCGGCCCGGCGGCGGAGGTCCAGTTGAGCAGGAGGCTTGGGGGTCCGGCGTCGAACTCGGCGCGGAGCTCGGCGCGCTGGGCCCCTTCGGGGCGCCAACTGCTGTCCAGCTCCAGGCGGAGTTGGCCCGGCTCCACGCCTTGCAGGGAGACCCAAGGAGAGCGCATGATCGCGTTGAAGGGGCCGACGCTGCTGGGGCTCCCGCGATCGTCCCACTCATCCGGGTCGGCGACGGCGATCGCGCCCACTCCTTTGGTGTATTCGCTGCGCCGTTGATCCCCGGCCGCCTGGGCCCACCACTGGCGATCTGTGATCGCCCAGCCCTTCCACTCGGTTACGCCCAGGGCCGGGTTGTTGATTCCGGGCACGCCTGAGTCGTCAAAGCTCCACTCGCGGGGCGGCTCGCCGCTCCACACATTGGCCCCGGCCAGGGTTTCGTCGACGTTGGGGCCCAGCGGGACTTGGTTGAAGTTTTCATTCAGCAGCACCACCGGCGGGCGCGAGGGCCTGGCCAACACCTGCAGGTTGTCGATCGCCCACCACCAGTTGTTTCCCGCGTCGTACAACCGGAAGGAGATCACCATCGACTGGGCCCCGGCGGGGTTGTTGAGGTTGAAGACCAGGGTCTCGTTGGGGGCGCTGGACTTAAAGTTGGGCCCTGCGCTGCTCGACCACTGGGCGATTGTCACGGGCGCGCCCCCGTCAAAGCTCACCACGATGCTGGCGGCCTGGTTTGCTTCTGGAATCCAGCTCGAGTCCATTGCCAAGTACGCGCTTCCTGCCGCGGCCTGGGTCAGCGAAATCGGCGGGGTCGAAATGGTTGTGTCATACAAACCTGCGGTATGGGGCAGGTCGTCCCACTCATCCGGGTCGGCCACGGCGACGGTGCCGACGCCCTTGGTAAAGGCGCTCCGCCCCTGGTCCCCGGCGATCTGGGTCCACCAGCTTCGGAGGGCGAGGTTCCACCCGCGCCACTCTTTGACGCCGCCATTGGGCACGCTGTCGCGGTTGACGCTCCACCCGGCTGGGAGGCCGGAGCTCCATACTGCGGTGCCGGCGACGGTTTCGTCGACATTGGGCCCCAGGACCACACCCTCAAAGTTTTCGGCGAAGAGCTCGATCGCTGGCCCGCAGGCTGCGTCGGAGCAACTGGATCCCAGACCGTTCCATATCCCGCGTTGGGCGATGCTTTGGGCTTGGGTGAGTTGCACGCAGTCGCCATTGGGCAGGCAGGTCGCCC
>JAKFUN010000138.1 GCA_021732675.1 Phycisphaerales bacterium | reverse complement strand
CCTCCAAACCCTGACCAACCCACCCGACACGCCCGATGCAACCTCCCTGGAGGGGACGGAGTACCATTCCCCGCGTTCAATGGCCCGAAAACTCCGACGTACCAGGTCGGTCCGGGCGGCATCCAAAGTAGCGAGGTGCGAGGCGGCGACCGGACGTACGGGCGACCGACCCTCGAAATCCGCCCCCTGACATCGAGAGTCCGCCTCTCGCGGGTGGGTTGAAGTATGGGAGCGACTCATGGCCTCTGATAACGTCAAACAGTTCACGGATTCCAACTTTGATGGCGAAGTTCTTGCCAGCAGCCAGCCCGTGCTGGTCGACTTCTGGGCCGAATGGTGCAGCCCCTGCCGCACGCTGGCCCCCATCATCGACGCCGTCGCCGACGAACTCGCCGGCAAGGCCAAGATCGGCAAGGTCGATGTCGACTCCAACAAGGCCGTCGCCATGAAGTACGGCATCACCGCCATCCCCACCGTCATCATCTTCAAAGGCGGCCAGGTCCACAAGAAGTTCGTCGGCTTCAAGAAGAAGGACGAGTTCGTGGCGGCCCTCTCCGAAGCCACGGCCTAAGGCCCCGTTCAATCAGCATGATGCTTCTGGCCCGGCGCTCTGCGCCGGGCTTTGTCTTTTTGCCCGCCCGAGAGAAGCCGCAGGCAAATCCAGAGATCGCCCCGTCGAGCGGCATCATTGAACGCCGAGCCTCACCATAGAGGCACCGAGAAGAGCAGGGCTGAAGAGCAAGGCCGGAGAATGAGCGAGGCCAAGAGAAGAAGAGGAAAGCCCGGGGCGAAAGAGATCGGACAAAACCAAAGGCCCCCTCGCGCCGCCACAAACGCCGATGCCCGAAGTGCCCGAGTTTAGCCATTTAGCACTTGAGCATGTAGCCATTTCAGGCCTCAAGCGCCTCGACAATCGCGTCCAGCTCATCCGCCACCTTGATCGGCGGATTGCTGATGCGCCCGGTGGGATGCGCCGCCGACAGATCCACATTGGCCGCCTTGGTGTTAATGCCCGTGTGGTACCCCACCGTCACATCCGGGTCCTTCAAAACATGCCCGGTCAAGATGCACACCACGGTCTCGTGCGCCCCGATCACGCCCTCTTGAAGCAGCATGTGCGCCCCCGCCACCGACGCCCCCGACGCGGGCTCGCAGCCAAAGCCGTACGTCCCCACCAGCGCCTTGTGCTCCACGATCTCCTCATCGCTCACGCTGCGCACGACGCCATTCATCGCGTGCAACGCCCGCAACGCCTTCGACAGGTTCACCGGGCGATTGATCTCGATGGCCGTCGCCACCGTGTGGGCCCGCTCGTTGGCGGCATCCATCCGCTTGTATTCCGCAGCCACCGCCGCCACATCAAACCGCCCGCGCAAACACGCCACCGCGTGCTTGCTCTCGCGCACACATCCCTGGCACCGACTGCTGGTGCCGCACGCCGCCGGCTCCCATCGCACACCCAACTCGTTGTAGACCCGGTCAAGCGTGCGTGAGCCCTTGGCCTGGATCACCGCCAATCGCGGCAGCTTGCTGATCAGCCCCAACGCCTTCAACTCAATAAACGCCTTCCCAAACGCCGAGCAGTTCCCCAGGTTCCCCCCCGGCACCACGATCCAATCCGGCACCTGCCAGTCCAGCCCCTCCAAGACGCGGTACATGATCGTCTTCTGCCCCTCCAGCCGGAAGGGGTTGACCGAGTTCATCAAATACACGCCCATCTGCGGCATCTTCTCCGCGATGTGCTTCACCCGCGCCAAACACGCATCAAAATCCCCCGCCACCTGCAAGGTCCGCGCCCCATACTCCAGCGCCTGGCTCAGCTTGCCGTACGCGATCTTGCCATCGCCAATGAACACAAAGCACTTCACCCCCGTCAGCGCCGCATACACCGCCAACGCCGCCGACGTGTTCCCCGTGCTCGCACACGCCACCCGCGTCGCCCCCACCATCCGCGCATGCGTAAACGCCGCGGCCATGCCGTTGTCCTTAAAACTCCCCGACGGGTTGAACCCCTCATACTGCAACATGAGCCGCCCGCCCCGCGACAGATTCATCCCCAGCTCAGTCGCGAGCAGATCCGCCCGCTGCAAACTCGTGCGACCCTCGCCGATCGTGACGATCTCCCCCTCGTCGGCATAAAACGGCAACAGCTCGCGAAAGCGCCACACGCCGGAAAAGTCCAAGGCCGCCGGCGTCGCCGGAAACAACCCCGCCCCCGGTCGCGGCCCGCGCGTCATGTCGCGCTGCTCCACCCACGCCCAATCCTTGGGCCAGTTGGTGGGCCACGCATAGTCCACATCCAGCAACTGCCCGCACGCCGGACACCCCACCAGCACCTCGCTCAGCGGGTACATGGCTGCACAATCCGCATTGGTGCACCGCTGATGGGCCGAGGCCTTGGGGGGCGAGGAATGCACGCTGCGCGCCGCCGCGCCGTTGGAGTCGGTCTGCATAGACCCCAAGAGTATCAGGCGCCTGGCCCGGCCTCGCTACACTGCGCGCCATGAATCTGACCAGACTTGGGCATCTGCTCAAACGCCAGGTTCAACTGCCCGCCCTGCTCACGCTCTGGCTCGTTCAGGCACCACTCATCTACGCGCTCCCGGCCGTGGTGCTCTCCAACTCCTGGCGACACTTGCTCGACGTCCCCAAATCGCTGATAAACCCCAACTACGCGACCGAACAACTCACCATCATCGTGTTTGTGTGCATCGCGCAGTTTGGCATCACCGCCCCGATCCGCCGCCCCGACGAAAAGAATGGCCGCGCCACGCCCACCTTCCTGCGTCTCGCGTCCTCGGCACTCACCTTGGGGCTGCTCATCAGCGCCGCGTGTACGGCCCTGGGCGTTTTTCTCTGGAACATGTTCATAAGCCGCGCGGTAAACGACCAGACCGGTGTGATGATCGCGGCCTCGCTCTGCCCCGCTATCTCCCTCCCGGTGTATTTTGTCCTCCGCCGCCGCTGGCGAAATGGTGTGGGCGTTGAAGTCAGTCTGCTCTTGGCAGGCGCAATGGTGGGACTGATGGTCTCAGCCGCCTCCACCGCGTTCCTGGCCGGTGTCGAGCTCGTCGGTTGGAAACTGCCCGACGGCAGAATGATGGTCGGGCTCCTCGTGACGCCCTGCGTCGCATGGATCGTGGCGACCCCTCTGCTCTGGTCCTTCGCCAAAAACAAGCCCCCGGAAACCATGCTCGCCCGACTCGCCAATCGACTCTTCATCGGAACTCTCATCGAAGGCATCGCCATCCTGCCCATCGATGTCATGGTCCGGCGCAAAACCGGCTGCTACTGCACCGAAGGCACCTTCTTCTCCTTCGTCACGCTCAGCACCGCCGCCCTCCTCTGCCTTGGGCCCGCCGTCGTGCTCGTTCCCGCGGCTCGACGCCGCCAACGCCTCATCGACGGCTGCTGCCCGGTCTGCGGCTATGACATGACCTCAACCCGAAACCTCCCGTCCTGCCCCGAGTGCGGCAGCGGATGGCGAGCCGAAGACTCAGCCAGCGTCTCCTGAGTTTTCTTCAGTGCCGGTCATTTCCGCTCATCTGCACCTTGTGCCAGGCGTCCTTCAGCGTCTTCTCGCGCATGGCCAGCTCCAGGTCGCTGTCCACCATCATGGCC
>JAKFUN010000249.1 GCA_021732675.1 Phycisphaerales bacterium | reverse complement strand
CCCCTCTTGCTCAAGAGTTACGGCATCAAGGACGTGGTGGACGTGGACAAGGCGGCGGCATCGAAATGACCATGGCGAAGGGAACATCGGTGGCCAGCAGATCGAGGCTTTCGGGGCGTGGGGGTTGGGTGCGCCTGTGGTGGGTGGTGTGGCTGTTACTGGCGAGCGGGGCGATGGCGCAAGCGCCGGGGCCGGGCGCCACCTTGCAGGCTTCGCCGGGGCATGAACCCGGACGGGTTGCGTCACGCCGCGCGATGCAGAATCAGGCGTGGTTTGTGCTCTTGTCGCGCGAGGCGGGGTTGGTGGGCGGGCAGCCGGCGCAGGTGCGGGTGCCTCTGGCTCATCTGGCGCCCAGGTCCGGGCCAATGGGCGCGACGGACGGCGCGGTGCGATTGGCGGGCACTTTGGTGCAGTTTCCGGTGGCGTGGTGTACGCGGGGCTCGCGACTGTTTTTGATGTTTGAAGAGGTGAAGCCACCTGCGCCGTTGGTGAGCCCGGTGAAGCCCCGGCGGGTGCTGAGCTACGCAGCAGTGCGCGGGGAGACAGGAGAATGGGCTACCGAACCTCAGGGTCGCCCCGAAGCCCTGCCGAGCTTTGAAGGCACCGGCGATCTGCTAGACATGGTGGGGAGCGACGCGGGCGTGTTTGTGCTCCGGCGGATGGAGGATGGGACGCTGCGACTGGACCGGCTTGATCCGGAGGCGCCAAAGGGGCAGAGTCAGTGGGCGCAAGTCCAGGGTCTGCCCCCGGCGATGCAAGTGAGCCAGGAGCGGCTTTTGCTGGCTGGCTACGCCCAGGGGGTGCTGGTCGCCTCGCCCCGGGAAGCCGGGACGATTTGGGCGGTGAACTGCCTGGGCCCGACGCCAACGTGGGCGTCGCGTGGGCTGGGGCAGGTGGGCGGGGCGGGGGGAAACCGACGCGCTTTGGTGGTGTGCGCCGGGCAGTTGCTGCTGGCCTGGGAGGATCGGGGAACGCTGCGGGTAGCGGCCCGGGCGATGGAAGCGTCAGGCTTGCCGGCCTTGGACTCGGCGTGGCGCGAAGTCTTCTCGAAGCCCGATTTGGGTGAAGACTGGTGGCCGATGGCCATGGACTCGGATGAGCGCCTGGCATTCCTGTATCTGAAGCCTCACCCCGGCAAGCCGGAAGAAAAGTTGACGTACGACGAACGCCTGATCGAGATCAGCGCCCGCACAGGGCGGGTCTTCTACGACGGGCCGGTGCGGATTGAGTCGCCGATTTCGAACGCCGACTACGTCCTATTGGGTGTGGTCGCTTGGCTGGTGGTGGGGATGGTCTTGGCGGGGGTGGTGCCGGCGCGTGAAGGGGCTGTGGTGATCCCTGAGGGGGCGAGCATCTCGGAGCCCACGCGGCGGATTATCGCGGGACTGATCGACTTCTCCCTGGCGATTCTGGCTGTCACCCGGATTCAGGGGGTGGCGTTGGCAGATGTGACGGCCCTGGGGTGGTGGTCGTCGGTTTCGGGGCAGGTGATCGTGATCGAGGCGCTGGGGTCGCTGATCGTGGTGTGCACCGTCTTCGAGTCTCTGCTGGGGAGAACCCCAGGAAAACTGGTGGCCGGGTGCGAGGTGGTGTCGAGCGCGGTCAGGTTGGTGCCGGGGGAACAGCTCGGAGAAGCGCGGCCGACGCTGTGGAGATCGCTGGTGCGCAACTTGTGTAAGTGGGGGCTGCCGCCTCTGGGATTGCTGGGAGTGATGGACCAAAGTGGGCGTGGGCGTCCGGATCAGTACTCCCGCACGGCGGTGATTGTCCGGTACATCCCCGAGGATGAGCCGCTGGATGAGGATCGGGACGAGTGAGACGGCAGGATGGGGTGCTTGGCGTCCCCTGAATGGGCGGTTTGTGCCGAGATAGGCGTGCGATTTTGCGCGGATTCGGCTGAACCGGCGCACTCAAAAACTCCGATAACCCACGACGGACGCGTGTGCGTTCCGGGTGGCGCAATGGGGCGCTGCTCGGGTGTGGCGGGGTGCCGTGTGGGGGCTGGTGGCTTTGGCAGAATCGGTGACAACCAAGCCCGAAGCGAAGGCGGCGCCCGCGTGGCGCGATGTCTGGGCGGTGCCTACGTTGGGGGTGGCGCTGGTAGCGTTGATTGCCGGCGTGGTGGCGGCGGTGGCGACAGCGCCCAAGCCGGACCTGAAGGTGGACATCAAAGCCGCGGCGGGGATGGTGGCGAAGGGAAAGTACGGCGAGGCGCTGGACGCGCTGAACACGCGGGTGAGGCCATTGCTGGCGGGAGATGGCTTGACGCCGGATGATCGGCGAGAGTTTTTTCTGCTGCGGGCGAGGGCGTTGTATCTTGGGCAGCGCGAACTGGATTTGGATCGCAAAGAGAACAACGAGGCGATCAAGGGGGAGTATGCGAGCGCGGAGCGCCTGCATGCGACGCTGGATGCGAAGGATCAGTACTACTTGGCGCACACGTTGGTGTCGCTGGGGGATTGGGAAGAGGCGATCAGCCGCACGGAGCGATTGCCGGATTCGGAGCGTGAGAATCGGGTGACGCTCCTGAAGCGGATGACGGAGCTGTCGCTGGCGCAGGAGCCTCCGAACTACATCCGGGCGATCGATCTGGTGACGGTGTTTTTGTCGGATCCGGCGTTGACGCCCAACGAGCGTTTGTGGGCGCTGGTGAGGCAGAGCGAGGTGCTGGTGAGCACCGGGTATCCGGATGACGCGATCACGAAGATCGTGCGGGCGTTGCCTCGGCTGGAGGGGGCGGAGCCTGGGGTGCTGGGGGAGTTGTTGGTGACGTTGGCGAAGGCGTACATCGCAGAGAACGAGATGGGCGAAGCGGGCAAGCAACTGGAGCGGGCGTTGGCCCTGGCGGGGGACGAGAGCGCGCTGGTGCCATTGATCACGCTGCTGCAGGCGGAGATCGACCATCATGAGGGGGAGTTGCAGCGGGCCCGCGAGAGGTACACCGAGGTGATCGATCGGTATTCCTTCACGCAGGGGCGGCCCACGGCGCTTTTGGGGTTGGCGGAGGTGTTGGCGCAGATTCGCAATGTGCAGGCCAACGGGTCGATCGAGGACTCGATTGAACGCTACTCGGAGCTGGTGGAGGGGATGCTGGCCGGGGAGCATGATGAGACGGCGACGGTGGAGCGGGTGACCGGGAGTCTGATGAGTCGGTTTCGCGAGGAGTTTGATCGCAAGGACTACCCGAGCGCGCTGCGATTTGCGGATCTGGCGGAGAAACTGACGACGCGCGAGAAGGCCCCGGCGGAGGTCCTGCTGGGGCTGGCGGAGACGCACCGGCTGATCGCGGCGGACCTGCTGCACGAGGCAGCAGAGGGAGGGGCGTTGAGCCTGGCGGAGGCGGACCCGGCGACGCAGCGTGAGGCGAAGGATCATCTGATCCGCGCGGGGGATTCGTATCGGCTACACGCCGAGCGGGTGGTGCTGACGGACTCAAAGTCGTATTCGCAGAGTCTGTGGCGGGCGGGCGAGGCGTATGACCTGGCGGGGGACATCGAGTCGTCGATCGCGGTCTTCCAGCAGTTTACGCTTGAGTTTCCGAGTGATGAACGCAGGCCGGAGACGGTGTTCAAGCTGGCGCAGGCGGAGCGTTCGCGTGGGGACTTGGAAGCCGCGGCCAAGCTGTAT
>JAKFUN010000068.1 GCA_021732675.1 Phycisphaerales bacterium | reverse complement strand
ACCCCGCCCCCGCCCTGCCGCCCGCCCGAAAAACGCAAAACCCCCTCACACGGTGAGGGGGTTCGCAAAGCATCTGGAATCCGCGGCTTCTCCTCCCGGCTTATTCCTCGCCCGGATCAGTGTCGTCATCGGCAGCAGGGGTTCCCGGCTTCATCGGCGTCGCCATCTTGAGGGCCAGCACCTTGGCCCGGATCTCCTTCATCAGTTCCTGATTTTCTTTGAGGAACTGCTTGGAGGCTTCGCGCCCCTGGCCAATGCGAATCTCGCCGTAGCTGAACCACGCCCCGGACTTCTGCACGACCTCGCAGCCGACCGCCAGGTCCAGCAGGTCGCCCGCGATCGAGATCCCCTCGGTGTACATGATGTCGAACTCGGCATCCCGGAAGGGCGGCGCGATCTTGTTCTTCACCACCCGCGCCCGCGTGCGGCTGCCGACCGTCACTTCACCCTCCTTGATCGCGCCGGTGCGACGAATATCGATGCGCACGCTGGAGTAGAACTTCAGGGCGCGCCCGCCCGTGGTCGTCTCCGGGCTCCCGAACATCACGCCGATCTTCTCGCGAATCTGGTTGATGAAGATCACCGTGCAGTTGCTGCGGGCGATGACGCCCGTGAGCTTGCGCATGGCTTGCGACATCAGGCGGGCCTGCAGACCCATGGAGGCATCGCCCATTTCGCCCTCGATTTCGGCTCTGGGGACGAGGGCCGCCACCGAGTCGACCACGATGATGTCCACCGCGTTGGAACGCACCAGCAGCTCGCAGATTTCCAGGGCCTGCTCGCCGGTGTCGGGCTGGCTCACCAGCAAGTTGTCGATGTTCACGCCCAGCTTGCGGGCCCAGGATGGGTCGAGCGCGTGCTCGGCGTCGATGACGGCCGCGACGCCGCCCTCTTTCTGGGCGTTCGCGGCGATCGTGAGCGCCAGCGTCGTCTTGCCGCTGGATTCTGGCCCAAAGATCTCGACAATCCGCCCGCGAGGAATGCCCCGACCACCCAACGCCAGATCCAGCGACAACGCCCCGGTGCTGATCCCCTGAATGGCGAGATAGGCGTCCTCATCCATCCGCATGATCGAGCCCTTGCCGAAGGTCTTCTCGATCTGCGCGACGGTGACTTCCAGAGCCTTGCGCTTGGACTTGTCGGCGGCTTCGTCCTTGGCCTTCTGCTCGGCCAGCGCGGCCAACTGCGCCTTGGTCATTTTGACTTCGGTGGGAGCCGCCTCCGCCAGCTTGTCGCTCTTTTCGGGGCCCTTCACTTCGACGGGGCGATCGGTCTTGAGGTCAGCCTTGCCCTCGGGTTTGCCATCAGCCTTGCTGTTGGCCTCGGAAATGCGGGCGCGGTCCTTCACCTCGGTTTGAGCAGCCATCGCGGTCCTTTCTGTCGGGCAGCCGCCGCCGTAACGGAAGCTGACACCGAGCTTCAACAGCGTGTCGGCCGGCTGAGCCAAAGTGGCCCAAACCCAACCATCCGGGGGCGACGCTGGGCGCGGGCCCGGACAGAGGTACTTTACCGAAGCCCGAACAGATTTGTCAACGCTTGGGGTCTGTTCGGGCGAAAGATTGTTCTAAAGCCTTGCGGCAGCGTCGTTTGCCGTGTTCGGATTCTTTGCGGCAAGGGTCGGTTGGGTCTGTGCCACCATGATGCGCTCCGCATCGTGGTGGAGTGCGTGACGAGCCGCGGGTCGTCGCGGCAGGCCCACGACGATCCCGCCACGCCAGCATCATCGCGGCAGGAGTTAGTCATCATCCTCATCGGTCGCGGGGTGCGTCAACACAAACGCCGCCCGCACCGGCGCGGGCATCTGCGACTCCGCCCCCCGCACTGATCGCCAGATGATCTCGTTGAACGCCAGGTCATCCGCGCGGTCTTCTTCCGAGAGGTCCATCGCCTCGCTCTCTTCCTGGCCCCACGCCCCCAGCGCGTTCCGCGCCGTGATGTCCACTTTCGGCTCGATCGCCTTGTAGGGCGTGAGGTCAGGGGTCGCGGTAAAGCTCGCGTACAAGGGCAACGCCGCCGCGTCGAACTGGCTCATCGGCTGCAACCCCAGAATCAGCTCCATCGTCCGCAGGAAACTGCTGGTCGAGTAGAGCGAAGAGTCCACAGAATGCCGCTTGATGTACGGACTAATCACCAGCGCGTTCGACCGGTGTGCGTCCACATGGTCCGACCCATTCTGAGCGTCGTCCTCCACGATGAACACCGCGCTCTGCCCCCAGAACTTGCTCTTACTCAGCGCCTCGATCACCATCCCCACCGCCAGGTCATTCTGCGCCACCATCGCCGTCGGCGTCAGACTGTTGCGTCCCGTGCCCGCCGTGTGGTCGTTGGGCAGACGCATAATCATGAACTGCGGCATCTCCCCCGCCTTCTCCCACCCCGCCAGATTCTCAATGAACCGCTCCGCCCGCTTCACGTCTGAATACGACGTGTCATAGCCCCGAAACATCGGATCAATGTGCCCCTCCAGCGCCTTCACGCGGGGCGTACACGGGTCTTCAGGGGTCTTGCCATTGTCCACCCATTCGCCCATGCTCAGATAACTCACACCCGCCTCAGCGCACTTGTCCCAGATGTACCCCCCCGACGGCACCGCGATCTCGTACGCCCCCTCCGACGGATACCGGATCTCCGCGTTCCGCGGCTGACGGCGATAGTTCAAAGGCCAACTCTTCTCCACAAAATCCGTCGCATACGCCCCCATCGACCACTCGTGCCCATCCGCACTCACCTCGCTGTTTACATAAAAATTGTCCAGCAGCACAAACTCCCGCGCCAACGCGTGCTGGTTCGGCGTCACCGGCTCCGGAAACAGACAGATCGACGCGTCGCCGTTCCCCTCTTTCATGTCCCCAAAGACCTGGTCATACGTCCGATTCTCTTTGACGATGTAAATGCAGTACTTGATGGGGCTCTTGTCGCCCAGCTTGGCCGGAATCGGGTTGTTCGGGTCGCGCGGCTGGGCAACCACCCCCGCGTTCTCCCGCAGCGGCGCACACCGATACGCCTCCGTCGTATGCCGCTTCAGCGCTTTCTCATCGGGGAACCTGATCTGCGAAACCGCCCCCTCGTGCAACGCCCCGATGTACTCGCGGAGATTCCGGGCCGCCAGCCCCGGCATCGGCCCATGCCGATTCGTCTTGGGAGACAACCCCTTCCCATCCGCCACCAGAATGTCCCCCTGGGCGTCAAACCGCACCGACGTCGGGTACCACCCCACCGGAATAAATCCGCGCGGGCGGGCATTGCCCGGGCTGGAAACGTCCACCACCGCCAGATTGTTGTTATCACTGTTAGCAATCAGCAGCGTGCGCCCATCCGCCGACAACGCCAGGCTGCTGGGCGTGCTCCCGTTGGGCGACTTCGGATACAACGCCGTGTTGATCAACTCGCGGGTCTTCCCGCTCGCGGCATCAAGCGCCGCCACGCTGTTGCTGTTGCTGCACGCCACGTACAACGTTTCGCCATCCGGCGACAGCGCCATCTCGGTCGGGTGCGAGGGCGTGCCCCAGGTCGCGAGCACCGTCAGCGCCTTGGCGTCCACGATCGCGATCCCCGCTCCGCCCCAGAGCGAGACGTACAGGCGCGTCCCATCGCCCGTGGGCAAGACCGCATACGGAAACGAGTCCTCCGGCAGGTCGATGAACTTGACCGCCGGTGGGGCCACCCCCTCGCC